>JABSOG010000617.1 GCA_013216025.1 Algicola sp.
CCTCAATCGATTCGTCCTGACCATAAACCACCAGTTTAAGGTTACGGTCAAGGTTCTTGAGCACTTCTTTCTCAGAGCTGGACACCGATTGCTTGGGAATACGGGCCATTTTGGCAATGATCTCTTCAATGTCGGCGACATTGATGGTCTTTTTGCGTTTTGACGCCGGAACAAGGCGTTGACTGGCACCCGCTTCATCAATGACATCAATTGCCTTATCCGGCAAATGACGTTCGTTAATGTACTTGGCCGACAACTCTGCCGCTGCTCGCAAAGCTTTTTGAGTATAACGAATGCTGTGATGCTCTTCGTAACGCTGCTTTAAACCGGCCAAAATACGGGTGGTGTCTTCTACTGATGGCTCAACGATATCAATCTTCTGGAAGCGCCTGACCAACGCACGGTCTTTTTCAAAGATACCCTTGTATTCGTTATAGGTGGTCGAACCCATACAGCGCAGTTTGCCACCAGACAATAAAGGCTTAATCAGATTTGACGCATCCATGACACCACCAGACGCGGCACCCGCACCAATAATGGTGTGAATTTCGTCGATAAACAATACCGCGCCTTCTTCACGTTGCAATTCTTTGAGCAACCCTTTGAAGCGCTTTTCAAAATCGCCACGATATTTTGTCCCGGCCAGCAACGCACCCATGTCAAGCGAGAAGATGGTGGCGTTTTTAATCACCTCGGGCACATCGTCATTGACGATGCGAAAAGCAAGGCCCTCGGCAATCGCAGTTTTACCGACGCCGGCCTCACCAACCAATAAGGGGTTGTTTTTCTTACGCCGACACAAGACTTGTATGGTACGCTCAACTTCCGCATCACGACCAATCAACGGGTCGATTTCGCCTTCTAAAGCCAGTTTGTTGAGGTTGGTGGTAAAACCATCAAGAATTTTAGTTTCTTCGCTGGCAACGGCCTCTTCGTTCTCGACCGTAGTTTCATCATTGTGTGGATGGGTTTCTATTCTTGAAATACCATGGGAGACAAAATTGACCACATCAAGACGGGTAATTTCGGTGGATTTAAGCAGATAAACCGCTTGAGATTCCTGCTCTGAGAAAATTGCTATCAATACATTCGCACCAGTAACTTCACTTTTGCCCGAAGACTGTACGTGAAATACGGCTCTTTGTAATACCCGTTGAAAACCCAAAGTCGGCTGGGTTTCGCGATCAGCGTCATCCTGGGGTATTAACGGGGTTGTTTCGCTGATAAAGATCATTAATTCTTGGCGAAGATTTTCGACATTGGCACCACAGGCGCTAAGTGTTTCAAAGGCCTCCGGATTATCCAACAAGGCCAACAATAAATGCTCTACCGTCATAAACTCATGACGGCTTTCTCTGGCTTGACGAAAAGCTTTGTTCAGTGTTATTTCCAACTCTTTATTTAGCATAGGCTACTCCTGTGAAAACCAAACTATAAAGATAATGCGCCACTGTTACATCGCGATTAGGCGATGTAACGCTTTTATGCCTGTTCCATAGTACACAAAAGCGGGTGCTGATTCTCTCTAGAAAATTGATTGATCTGCTGCACTTTCATTTCTGCAATCTCTGCAGTATACATGCCACAAACCGCTCTTCCTTCATAATGGACCTTTACCATGATTTGGTTGGCCTTTTCAAAATCCATGCTGAAAAAGCGGCCAAGCACCTCGACGACAAAGTCCATCGGGGTAAAATCATCGTTATTGAGTACCACATTATATCTTGGTGGCGGTGATACTTTTTTCTTTTCAACATCTTTGACCAAATCAAGGTCAAAATCTTTTAAGCCACTCATTGCTGCTCACTCATATTTTAATCATAGACGCCAATTCAATAAACCTACTTCTTTTATACGCTCATTCAGCAAATAATTCAAAACAGCGGCACAAATAACTTGACAGTCTGCTTAATTTATCTACATTTAGTATGTGTTATGACCTTTCTATCAAAAAATAGCAGTTAAATATAAAAAAAAGAGTGCGTCAAAGACACGTAAAAAAATAAAAATGTGACAAGTACATTAACTAACAAAATTAACACAACTGACATAGATATGAGGAAGTAGAAGTATGGCTACCGGTAAAGTTAAATGGTTCAATAACGCAAAAGGCTTTGGATTTATCCAAGAAGACGGCTGCGAAGACGATATTTTCACTCATTTTTCGACTATTCAAATGGAGGGTTACAAAACCCTAAAAGCTGGACAGCAAGTCGAATTTGATCTGGAAACAGGTCCCAAAGGGTTACACGCAGCTAACGTGATCCTCGGGGATTGTCAAAAATAACCACCCGCCGGCAAATGTTGTTTGCCAATACCCCCTAAATGAAAGCGGCTCTCTGGCCGCTTTTTTGTACGTGGACGTTTTTCAGCACACCCTATTCAAATTACAACAATCCTGTTATACTGCCGCGCGCTAATTTCAACGATTGTCCAAATTAATACAGTCAGTGGTAAGGCCTATTTTTTACTTATATTAAGACGGCTTTTATAGAGTAACTTACAACTAGATTAACTTTGTCTAAAGTGGCGCAGAACGTCACCCGGCCGACAATACCGCTGCTATCAACATAGGATCAACAATGACCACATCAAAGATTATATATACCATTACTGATGAAGCACCTGCACTTGCCACTCACTCTCTTCTCCCTATCGTAAAAGCATTTACCGGTATATCCGGCGTTGAAGTTGAAACCCGAGACATCAGCTTGGCTGGTCGCATCATCGCCAACCTGCCACAAAACTTGACAAGCGAACAACGCTTAGACGACCACTTGAGCGAACTGGGCGAATTGGCCAAAACCCCTGAAGCAAACATTATCAAACTCCCCAACATCAGTGCCTCTATCCCTCAGTTAAACGCTGCCATCATTGAATTACAGGCCCAGGGTTACGATTTGCCTGATTATCCCGAAGAGCCAAAAAACGATGCTGAGAAAACCATCAAGGCCCAATATGCCAAAGTCCTTGGCAGTGCAGTTAACCCGGTATTGCGTGAAGGTAACTCAGACCGTCGTGCTCCAGCCTCCGTCAAGCAGTATGCCAGAACTAACCCGCATTCAATGGGTGCATGGTCAGCCGATTCAAAATCACACGTATCGAGCATGAGCGATGGTGATTTCTACTCAAGCGAACAATCGACAACAGTTGAATCAGCGACTGATGTAAAAATCGAATTCACTAACGATGCGGGTGTTGCCACAGTATTAAAAGCCAGCACACCTTTGCTTGATGGCGAAGTCATTGACGCTTCTGTTATGCGCCAAGCCGCTTTGCGTTCTTTCCTTGAAGAAGCCATCACTGACGCCAAAGAACAAGGCGTATTATTGTCGGTTCACTTAAAAGCCACCATGATGAAAGTGTCTGACCCAATCATTTTCGGTCATGCTGTCACAGTTTACTACAAAGACGTATTCACCAAACACCAAGCGTTATTCAATGAATTAGGTGTAGATGCCAACAACGGTTTGGGTGATGTTTACGCCAAAATCGCTAACCTGCCAGACGCACAGCGCAAAGTCATTGAAGCAGACATTCAAGCGGTTTACGCCACTCGCCCTGAAATGGCGATGGTTAACTCCGACAAAGGCATTACCAACCTGCACGTACCTTCTGATGTGATCATCGATGCTTCAATGCCAGCCTGTATCCGTTCTTCTGGCGGCATGTGGGGACCTGATGGCAAATTGGCCGACACCAAAGCCGTCATTCCAGACCGTTGTTATGCCGGTATTTATGAAGAAACCATCCAGTTCTGTAAAAAGAACGGTGCGTTTGACCCAACCACCATGGGCAGCGTTCCAAACGTTGGATTGATGGCGCAAAAAGCTGAAGAATACGGCTCACACGACAAAACCTTTGAAATCAAAGAAAGCGGCACCATACGCGTTATCGACACAAATGGCACCACTTTGCTTGAGCACACCGTTGCACAAGGTGACATCTGGAGAATGTGTCAAGCAAAAGACCTGCCAATCCAGGATTGGGTAAAACTGGCCGCTAACCGTGCCCGTTTGACCAAAACGCCTGCGGTTTTCTGGTTAGACGAAAATCGTGCCCACGATGCCCAAATCATCAAAAAAGTAAACGCTTATTTGCCAACCCACGACATCGAAGGTTTGGAAATTCACATCATGGCGCCAGTAGAAGCCACCCGTTTTTCATTGGCCCGCATCAAAGATGGCAAAGATACCATCTCTGTCACTGGCAATGTCTTACGTGACTACTTAACTGATTTATTTCCAATTCTTGAGCTAGGCACCAGTGCCAAGATGTTGTCTGTAGTGCCTTTGATGAACGGCGGTGGTTTGTTTGAAACCGGTGCTGGCGGCTCTGCACCAAAACACGTTCAGCAATTTGTTGAAGAAGGTCACTTACGTTGGGATTCTCTTGGTGAATTCCTAGCACTGTCTGCCTCTTTGGAGCACCTAGGCAATACCACAAACAACAGCAAAGCCTTGGTATTGGCGAAAACACTCGACAGCGCTACTGGTCAGTTCCTTAAAGAAAACAAGTCGCCTTCACGTAAAGTCAACCAGTTGGATAACCGTGGCAGCCACTTCTATCTTGCCATGTACTGGGCACAAACTTTGGCAGCCCAAACGGATGATGCTGACTTGCAAGCCAAGTTCGCGCCTGTTGCAAAAGCATTGGCAGACGGCGAAGCAACTATCATTGAAGAGCTCAACAGTGCACAAGGCACAGCCGTTGATTTGTCTGGTTACTTCCACGGCAATGATGCAGACATGGCAAAGGCCATGCGTCCAAGTGCTGCGCTGAACGCGATAATTGACGCAATATAATAGATGGCAACCGTAGGGGCAGCCCCCTGTGGCTGCCCATATTTGAAATGCCCCGCAACTATACGGGAAATTTCAAGCATGGGCGAGCACAGGGGCGTGGCCCCTACATCGCCCATCAATCCTATGAAACTCAATCGACCCCGAAAACCCAAACGCCCAGCACCATCACCTCAAAACCGTATCGTGTTGTTATTCAACAAACCGTTTGATGTGCTGACGCAATTCACCGATGACGAAAACCGTCGAACGCTGAAGGATTTTATTCCAGTCAAAGACGTGTACGCAGCTGGCAGACTCGACAAAGATTCTGAAGGCCTGTTGGTATTAACCAACGATGGCAAACTCCAGCATGAGTTGGCAAACCCGGTTCACAAGACGGGCAAAACCTATTGGGTTCAGGTTGAAGGTATTCCCAGCCAAACCACTTTGGATAAACTTGCCAAAGGCGTTGAACTTAAAGATGGTTTAACCAAACCCGCCCAAG
>JABSOG010000618.1 GCA_013216025.1 Algicola sp.
GCGGCTATTTCAAAAGCGGGCGGCGCTTGTACTAACTTCAATGGTCTTCAAGTTGGCATTCACGCTACTGATGAGTATACCAGAGCGCGTATTGACCACATCGATTGTGAACCCTTAAATTGTGCTTTTCAAAACAATGATATTGTTATAGTCGCTGGCGGCCAGGCCATAACTGATAGTGGACGCTTGGTGATGCTGGGTCGCAATAGCTCTGACCTTAGCGCAGTTGCATTAGCTGCTGCGCTTTGCCAAGATAATTGTGAAATATTTTCTGATGTTCACGGCGTATACACTTCAGACCCGTATGTTGTTGAAGGTGCTCAAGTTATGGCTGAAGTACCTTTTGAACTTTGCGAAGCTATGTCTAAAAGTGGTGCCAAGGTCCTCTACCACCGTGCCGTTGAATATGCCAGACGTTATAATGTCAAAATCAGATGCAAGAGCTTATTGCCATCGGGAGAAGATATTCTAGGTTCGGTCATTGGTCAAGGTGAAAGGCAAAGTGTGGTTGTTCCCAATGCCAAAGCGAAAGTGTATCAGTTGCCTAGCGCTGGTGACTGTGATAGCCTCCTCCAATTTTTGGAAAAGCAACAAATTAGCACTGTTACCCTCGAACAAAATCATGACCATTATGTCGTGGTTTGTGGGGATATTTTTGATCTCGATGGCTTGATAGCCAGTGAATGTTCGAGTGCGGTGTCTTGTGATGCTATGGGTATGATAACTCACATTGATGAGAATGGCTCTGTAGAGCATATCCTGGTTGAGTCGCCCCAAGTTCAAAGCCAATCACAGAAAATTCATGACGGATACTACAGTCAACCATCACCGGTTGATGTCGAGGCTAAGCTAAATAAACAACGTTCTGATATGGGTCTCGTCTTTAGCTAGTGCCCGGCTAAGACATCCACGAAAACCAGATTCGTATCGTTACTAAAAATCAGGATTGAAAAGTAATCATTATGCGTAAAGTTTTAGCAATTTTAGAGGCTCCGCGGACGGGCAACGGGATGTTGCTGTTGCAGTCTGCCTTGGAGTACGACTGTGACCTGATATTTATCACCGATGGTCTTGATAAATACGACGAAGCCTATGGCAAAGATAACCTATTTCGTCAGCTAAAACCTACGCAAGTATGTCAAGTGACTAGTTCGTCAGACCCTCTGGTTATTGTCGAAGCGCTTAAGCAGTATCCGAAAATAGATGGGTTAGTTGCCATCTTAGACAGACACGTACGAGTCTGTGCTCAAATTGCAGAGTTACTTTCTATTCCTTATTTAACCAGACAATGCGTAGAGTTAGCACTTGATAAGCACGAATCGCGAAATCTTTGTGAACAAGCAGGCGTCAGTGTACCGCGTTATTGTGTAGTAGAAGATAGGCAAGAGGCTAAGGCATTAGCACAGCAGTGGGGGTTCCCAGTTGTACTAAAAGCTTCAATCGGCGCTGGCAGCCAGCAAGTTAAGTTTTGCGCCAGCGTCGACGAATTTGATGTTATTTATCATACTATTGCGCAGTTAGCTAATGACAGTGGTGCTCAGATATTACTGGAAGAGTTTGTTACCGGACCTCTTTACAGCGTCGAAACCATTAGTTACCAAGGTCAGCTGTCATTCTTAGGTATTACCAATAGACGCTTAGGTAAGCTGCCTTCATTCGCAGAAATTGCCGCAGGCTTTCCTGCCGAGCTAGGCCAAAGCGCACAATCTCAATTATTCGAAGCCACCAGAAAATCCCTTAAAGCGGTGGGCTTTGATCGTGGCATTGGTCATACAGAATTTATATTTTCTCATCAAGGCCCGGTTCTTGTTGAAATTAACCCTCGCATTGGCGGTGGCGCACTCGGTACTCTGATGTCTCGCGCATTAGATGTTGATATCTATGAGCAAATTATCCGTGTTGCCTTGGGCGAGGCGCCAAATATTCCACAACGCAAAACTTGCGGTGCTGTGTTTCAATTTTTATATCCAGAGTCTAGCGGTCGCTTGGTCGATGTACGTAATGTCCAAGTTGCTAAAAACTATCCAGGAATGATCAATTTAACGATAAAAGAAAATGCCATAGGCACTATCGTTGGTCCGGCTGAAGACTGGCGTGGCAATTTTGGTATTGCTATTGCCACGGGAGAGAACTTAGGCGTTGCTGAGAATAATCTCTATGCTGCCTTAAGTACTTTGATCCCAGTCCTAGAGCCATGTAAGTAAATAGAGGATTTTATAATGACGACACTATTTATCGTGCCTGAAGGCGTGATCTACTACAGCGATTTGAAAGATTGGTTACGTGCTATTAAAACAGATGCCGTTCTTCTGACGACTAATGAAAAACGCATTGGTAAAGAAAAGCTTTTGAGTGACTACCCCTTTTGTCATGTAGAAACCTTTGATAATTATTATAGTAATGGCCTTATAGAAGTAAGAGCGATGGAGCTTCATAAGCAATATAAATTTGAACGACTGGTTACTGTGACGGAGTTCGACATTATCCGTTCTGCCATGCTCAGAGATGAGCTAGGTATTGAAGGACAAGGCTTAGACAGTGCAAATCACTTTCGCGATAAGTTTTTAATGCGTGACTTGGCTTGTAAAGCGGGTTTGGCTTCGCCTAAATACGCTAAAGTGAACAACGTTATTGATTTGCTTAAGTTTTTGCAAAGAGTTGATTTACCTATTGTAGTCAAGCCGCGTGACTTGGCGGGCACTGTCGGCGCTAACGTGCTTAAAACCGAAGAAGATGTCGAGCAATTTTTAAGTCAGCGTGCTGATGATATCCATAAGTCGCCAACAGGCTCTATTTCAGAGACCTTTGTCAAAGGCTTGATGTATCATGTTGATGGTTTTATCCATAACGGTAAAGAAGTTGTTATGTTGCCATCTAAATATAACAACGATGGTTTCGCTTTCTTTAAGGGCGAAAACCTGGGCAGCCATGCCCTGTCTGATAGCAATCCGCTTAAGAAGCGCCTTAACGATTTTGCTCGAAAAATTTGTTTTGAAGTGTTACCAACCCCGCAAAATATGGTTTTTCATCTTGAGGTGTTTCATACACCAGACGATGAACTGGTTATGTGTGAAATCGCCAGTCGTCTAGGCGGTGGCCGTATCAATGATACTGTGAAGGCAGTTACGGGCTATGACATTAAAATGGGCTTTGTCGAAGCTGAAGCAAATAAAGGGCTAGAGGTTATCGAGCAGCACCAACAACCCAGTGGCAAGCTGGCCGGTTGGCTAACCATTCCTCAAAAGGAAGGTACCATAGAATATATCCCTGAAGAATGCCCATTAGAAGGGGTTATTGGTTACCGTCTCAGTGGTAAAGCTGGCGATAAGTTCGATGCGCCTTCGACTATGGGCTTCAATTTAGTCAACTTTGTGATAGAAGGCGAAACTGAACTTGAGGTTGCTAACCGTATGGAGGGGGCAGCTCAGTGGTTTGATGAGACGACTATATGGATTACTTCCCAAGAAGAGTCGGCTTCTGCATAGTTTTCGCATAGCTCATACCAAAGAAACAGGAGTTAAATATAATGTTTCAAGATTACCAAGATATTTTTAACAAAAGAGGTGATAGTTATCACCTTGCGATGCAAGAGGAGCCTCTTGCTCGCGTTAATGAGTTTAAACTGGTATTGGATCGTATCCAATTAAACGATGGCGATGTACTTTGTGACATTCCTTCTGGCGGTGGTTATATTCGTAACTTTATCGACAATGATAAGGCTAACGTCATTGCGATAGAAACCTCTGATGCATTTTTTAACTTCTGTGAAGATAGTGAAACGTTTAAGCGCCACTTGTGTGAGCTAACCGCCTTGCCTATAGAGCACGAGACAGTCGATTATGCCGTTAGTATTGCCGGTATTCATCATGTTGAAGACAAGCATCCTGTCTTTTGTGAGATATATAGAACGCTTAAATCTAAAGGACAATTTTTGTTAGCCGATGTTCACGAAGGCAGTTGCATTGATGACTTCTTAGATAGTTTTGTTCACGAAAATAGTAGCATGGGCCATGAGGGCATGTTTGTAAACGATGACTTACGTGCGGATATTGTAAAAGCAGGCTTTGAAATAGTCCATGATCAAGCGCATAAGTATACTTGGCATTTCGATAATGTAGATGACATGGTTCGTTATTGCAGTTTATTGTTCGGCATCGACAAAGCAACGCCAGAACAGGTCTTAGCCGGTATTGAAAAGCACTTAGGCTTCGAAAAGCGCGACGATAAGGTTTTTATGAACTGGCAACTTAGTTTGCTGGTTTGTGATAAGAAATAAAGTGGACAATCCTTTGACTTATTCTCAAGGGTAATGAGTAGAAACAAATTATGACTAAAAAATATAATATAGCGGTTGTCGGAGCAACGGGTGTTGTTGGCAACAATATGATTTCAATTTTGGCACAACGCCAATTCCCGGTAGGTAATATCTACCCGTTAGCGAGTGAACGCTCCGCTGGTACTGAGGTTGAGTTTAACGGTACCGCGCTGACCGTGGGCAATGTTGATGATTTCGACTTTTCCAAAGCCGACCTTGCTTTCTTTTCTGCAGGAAACCCGGTCTCTGAAAAATATGCGCCTATCGCAGCAGCTGCAGGTTGTATTGTTATCGATAACAGCTCTCACTTTCGTTATGAAGACGATATTCCTTTGGTTGTGCCAGAGGTTAACCCGCAAGCACTTGACACTTTGCCTAAGCGACTCATTATTGCAAACCCCAATTGTTCGACGATTCAAATGCTTGTTGCCTTGAAACCTATCTATGATACAGCGGGTATTGCAAGAATTGATGTAGCGACTTACCAAGCGGTATCAGGTGGCGGCAAGCAAGGTATCGACGAGCTTTATAATCAATCTAGCGCAATCATTGATGGTCAAAAAATAACGTCCAGTGAAGTATTTCCTAAGCCAATTGCCTTTGATGTTGTACCTCAAGTTGATGTTTTTTTAGATAACGATTACACTAAAGAAGAGATGAAGCTCGTCTGGGAAACCAAGAAGATCTTTGCTGATGAATCGATTTGCGTCAACCCTACCGCGGTTCGCGTACCTGTATCAAACTGCCATTCAGAAGCTATTCACATCGATATGAAACAACATATGCTGGCGTCTGATGTTAAAGGTCTACTTGCCGCTACTACAGGTATTACCGTTATTGACTCTCCTAAAGATCAAGCTTATTCGTCCGTGTCTGCTTAAGATGGCAAAGATGACGTGTTTGTTGGTCGTATTAGAAACGATCTTTATTCAGATACGGGGCTTAATCTATG
>JABSOG010000061.1 GCA_013216025.1 Algicola sp.
AAAACTAGTTGTGCTGGTGCCCTGATTGATGGTGACTGGCTTATCGAAGCTGGCATACCCAAACAAGCGGTTGCCGTCGTCTAAAATACTGCCGTTACCGTCATAACCAAAATCATACAACTTGCTACCCGTAAACCCGGCGTTGTTGTAAACCCCGGTCAACCGTTTGTTGGCATTGTATTGGTAGTAACCGGTATTTTGTTTGTAGGTGATGTTGCCAAAACCGTCATAACGATATTGTTCGTTCATGCTGAATCCGGCAGCGGCATCTGTTGTGCGAGCCACAACCCGGCCAGTCAATCGATTCAAGCTGTCGTAATCGTACTCTTCACGATATTCTGGGTTTTGTGATATAGGACCAAAACCATGGGTCCGCGCCGCCAAGTTACCGTTGGCTTGGTACTCGTACGACAGGTTATGCAACGTCAATATGCCGGTTAAGGTGTTTGACGTCACCCTGCCCGACTGGTCTGAATAACCCACTCGTTCTGAGGTGCCATTGGCATAACTGACCGACTTAATCTGACCTGCCACGTTCATTTGGGTAATGTGTTGATACACCCGATTGGTACTGTCGTTAATCAGTTTGTACTGATAACCATTTTGATATTCGTGGCGGATTTTAAGGCCCAATGCAGGATAAGCCTGTTTAGACAAACGACCATTGCTGTCAAACTCGCTGAACTGATGGTACTGGCCGTTCAATACCGACTGGCTGTCTTTGATGGTTTCAACCAAATGGTAAACACGCCCTGCACTGTCATAATCACGACTGGTGGCTTGACTGTAATTGCTGCCAGAACAGCTTTGGCCACCCAATGAATCAAAATATTTAGTGCCAATCAATTTGCCTTTGGCATTAGTTGCGCCCGCTGCCCCGTAAATCCAGCATTGAGTAAAGTCATGGGCAGTTTGGCGAACCTTGCGCCCAATACCGTCATAATCGGTTATGGTGACGACATTATTGCCATCTTGCTGCCACACCACCTGACCAAAACCGTTGTAACGGTAATCCCAAGTGCCTTTATCAATGTCAATCATTTTGATTTTTTGACCGTAACTATTAACGGTGTTATTTACCTGTAAAATGCTGACACCATCGGCGGTTTTGGTCACCGACTTCAACGTACCGTATGCGTCATGACCGTAGCTTAAGACCCCCGATTTTGCATCTTCGATGCTGGCCAACTGGCCCTGCACATTGCGCGTTTCTATGGTGGCATTGCCGGTGGCATCGGTTTTAGTAGTCACTAAACCCGCGTATGTGGTGGTTGGGTGCACATAACCTTCATCGCTGGTATTGGGCATTTCGAGGCGAATAACACGACCAAAATCATCATAGACAAATTGGGTGTAGTCGGTTGCAGCGGTGCCGCGAGTCGAGGTGAAACTCGGCACATATTCTCTTAACAAGCGACCTTGCGCGTCATAATCTTTGAACGAATAGCTGTAGGTATTGGCGGCAAAATGCTGAATTTTTACCGCAACTTCACGACCAAACTTGTCGAAGATCACCCGCTTAGTCGGCATTCCGCTTTGTTTTGTTTCAACGTAGTATTTGCTGTTGACAGTACAACTGCTGCAATAAGCCATTTTGGTGGTTTGGGTTGACGCACCCGGCGTTTGCACCGCAAGCACTTTACCCCAAACATCAAAGTGTTGTTTAACCGCAACGCCATTCACATCGGTTGCCGTCGAACTGTTAATGCGGCCTGTTACTGAGCCCGTAGCAACACCATTGTTGAATTTGTGGGTAGTGGTGAGACCCGCATTATTTGTGGTGCTACTCAACACCCGGCCATCGGCGCTGAATACGCTAGATGTACTGATGTTGCTAATCGTTGCCGCAGCGCTCAGTTTGCCCGATTTAGTTAATTTAGATTGGTGACCAAACACATCGTAACAAGAGGTGGTGGTCAAGCCGTTGATGGTGCTGGTTTTAAGCATCCCTCTAGTTTGTGTTTGGTTGTTGCAACTTTCACTCTGACCATAATAACCAAAACTGGTTGTACGCGTCACCGCACTGCCCGTTTGTGGCGTTTTAGTGACGGTGGTAGATTGCAAACGGCCTTTTTGTTGCTCGAATGAATCATCGCTGCCAAAACTATTCACCGTCGATGTGGTATGAACAATCGTTGCGCCGTTTTTTACCTGCACCGTTGCGCTGCTTAGATTGCCCCAACCATCATAATTGCTGTCGGTGACTGTGGTGCCCAAAGTCCGGTGAACACCATCGCTGCCAACCTGATATTGGGTTTCGGTTGAGGTATCTATAAATGCATAAATACCACCGTTGGTTGTTGCCCGTTGTGCGGGGGTATTCACCGTTTCACTCAACACGCTTACCCCATCAGGCGCAATCTGTACGGTGGCAATCGGCATACCAATATAGGGATATTGCTGGCTGTAAACCGTCGTCGTTTCAATCAAAGATTGGCTATCGGTGGTGCGTAAGACTTTAAAGCCCAACGACCCCAAACCCTTGCGATGTAACAGCAATCCGCCATAACGATGCGTTACTGATACTTTTTGACCTGAACTACCAGTGCCGTTGCTGTCACTTTCGACCTTTTTAACGACAGCCATAGCGCCAACAGGGAATACCGTATCCGCAATATCATCACCCGCGAGCAAGTCGCCCTGCGCATTGGTGATGGTCACTGCACTGCTGAGCATGTTGTCGTAAGTGACTTTGGTGTTCACACCCCAACCGTTGGTGAAGTCGGTGATCACATGGTCGATGATGTTTTTGCGACTGGCATAATTGACATACCAGCCGTTGTTATTTTCGGTGGTGACCAAATCCATTTTGGCATCGCCGTTTACATCACCAAACAAAATAGAATTGTCGGCATCGCGGGCCAACGAGCCACGATGTGACCAAATAATCGTGTCTGCATCGGTTGCAGGACGCGAGATCATCACTGACCAGTTGGTTTTAGAGGTTGGGCGTAAAATATCAGCTCGCCCATCACCATTTAAGTCCATGAAGAAAATCTCGTGCACCGCATCATCTGGGCTGGTGAATGGCGTTTGGTGAACCGCGCCAAAGTCATAGCCGTTCGACAGTCGGTAATACCAGGTGTCGTTGCTGCCTTGACGATAAACAATATCGCTGAGGCCATCGCCGTTCAAATCGGTCACGCGCAAGTCGGTGCCTGAGTACGAAATACTGTCTCGCTCAATGAGTTTTGGGTCGGCCAACGTGCCGTCACTAACAAACAGTTTGAACATCGATATAGATGAACTGCGAGGTCTTGAGCCAGGATACAAATCACCGCAATTCTCGCCCGGCGGAATGCTTCTGCTACTACCATTTTCTAGTACGCAGACCATGGTTGTAGTGGTCACTTTTGACAATAAATCGGAGCGACCATCACCATTGATGTCAATCGCCGATGCGTTTTTCATCGACGGGGTATTTCTGACGTTTTGGTGGTTAAAGCTCAAGGCATCACCACTGGAAATCGTCGTTAATGACTTAGCAGCAGCGTACTCAATCGCCCCATTAACCAAACCGTTGTTGCGATACATTTTGATTTGACCGTTTGATGTGAAAACGATGTCTTGCATCCCATCGCCATCAACATCCATCACCTGTGCCGCGCCTTTAAAACCGATGGCCTGACGATTCAAACTCACCGCTTCAAAGGTGTAGTTATAGGTTTGTGTCCAGCATTCATCGAGCTTACGAACACACACTTCTTGGGTTGTGGTGTGAGGGTTGTAAGTCAATACCGTCCAGTTGCTGTTGGCATCATTGGCAACCAATAATTCTTGTTTGCCATCACCGTCATAATCAATGGTCAGTGCATATTCACGGGCATCATCGCTTGAACCGATGCTCGACAAGTGTGAGGGTGAATTGCTGAATCCCGGGCCATAAAGGACTTTCCAGCCACCATCCTCATAGATAATGTCGCTGTAACCATCGGCATTGATGTCGAACATCCGCGCAAATTGACGGCCGTCA
This sequence comes from Algicola sp., assembly GCA_013216025.1. Lineage (GTDB taxonomy): Bacteria > Pseudomonadota > Gammaproteobacteria > Enterobacterales > Alteromonadaceae > JABSOG01. Next base: position 3,974 of record JABSOG010000061.1, read on the forward strand.
GAATCGCTCGACAACTTGGTTTTGCCTGAAAATGGCGTGAAGTTAGTGGTTGAGGTTTGTTCATAATCTTCACAAAACTGATTACCATTACCCATGGGTTCGCAGTAGCGATGTGTTGTTGTGGAGCTGGTCACCTCTGCTGGTTTTTGCCAAGTAAAGCTCAACGGAGCCAAACAATGACTGTCTTTGGCGATGCATTCGGTGATGGTTTCTAGATAATTGCGTTCTTCAATGATGCTTGAAGTGAAGTACGACAAGTCGTAGTAACGGTAGCTGTCGGTATCGACTTTAATCGAAACACTGCTGAGCAACTGGTCCATGACAAAGGTGCTGCCGCCGCTATAACCCATCACCGGTTTTGGGTTGGTGACATAATTAAACGTCACGTTATTGAAGTAACGAGAATCCGAGACATTTTCATTCTTGCCATATTCAATGCTCGACAGTACATGTGAGCCTTTGGCTGTTTTTTCAGTGTAATGATATCGAATGGTGTTACCGCTCACATCCACCACTTTTTTAAGCGCCCAAAACTTAGCTAAACCGTTGTTGGCATTGGGGTTGTTCGGCTCGACAAAGGCATCACCGTAATCATCGCTATCAGCGGTTTGGCCATAGTAATAAGTGTCGCCTGATTTGGTTTTTACCGTAAAGTAATTAGGGCCTGAATAGCTAGCCGTGCCATGTGCGGTGATGGTTGCGAAGTTCTCGATGGTGGTGTGATAGGTCGAATCGGCTTCACCGTAAGTGCCCGTTTTAATGGATAATTGCTGACCATTGAGGCAAAACAAGTCATCGCTGTTATATTGCACACCAGCGATCTCACCATTGTGAAAGATGTTTTTAGGACAGCGATTGATGGCATCACCCGCCCCCAAAGACCAACCCCGGCCCATGGTGCTATCGCCACCTTGGCTTGAGTAATTCAACGAAATTTGTGGTTTAACGCCAGCCACGCCTTCGGGTAAATTCAATGGCACCGAATAAGTTGCGGCACCCGATTCGTTCACTCTAAATTGACCCGAGGTAAAACCGACATCGCCACTAAGACCGGTTAATACGGCGGCATCGCTGATGCTGGCGCTCTTATTAAAAGCGGCCATTGTAAAGGCTGCGGAGGTTTTGTAATCTGAGCAAGCATCCCCTGCACAGGTGCTGACTTTATAGCGATAACGACCGGCACCGACTGAGCTGAAACTTTTTGACGTAGCATTGGTAATGGTTTGAGGTGTGCCCCAGACGCCGTTCTTTTCTTCGACCAATTGGTAAGTGGCAACGTTGGTACCATCGCCCCAGACCACGTCGTAACTGCCGCTTTGAACATTGAGGTTTTTGATGTCGACAACCGCTAGTGCAGCGCCTTCAACATTTACAACCAATGAAGCCGTTGCACCACACAAACCTTGAGTATCACAGGCTTGAACGAAAAACGAGTGCTCGCCGGGCATGTTGATGGTTCGGTCGAATTCGAGCACGCTGGTATTATTTTGGAAGGTATAACGGGGTGAGCCGTCTGGTTTTTCGACCGACAAGTTGTAGGTGGCCGTATGCTGGTAGTTATGATGTAAAGACCAGGCGAGTTTAACCACGCCGCCCATAGGCATGGTTGCTTTGTCTGCGGTGAAAGTCCAAGGCGCTGGCGGTGGACCACCCACGGTGATCGATACCGTTTTAATTGGGCCGCAACCGCTGACTGCATGACAAGCCTCGATTTCGACCGTTTGAGTACCTGTTCGGTTAATGCCGGTGTCGCCACCTCGGCCAATCGATGTGGTTGTTAGGCCGCTTTGCCACAAAAAGCGCAGCTCTGCGGGATAACCCGGTTCATTCGGTTTGGTGACATAAAGGTTATAGGTTAATGCATCAGTAAAATTGGCCGGTTTAATCCAGCTAAGCAAAACCGATTCGCCATGATTGATTTGCGGTTTGTCGACGCTGAAACTGGCCACCGAACCCGGCGCTGGCAAGGCATTAACAGTGACGTTTAAAGTGCTTGTTGGGCCGCAACCTTGGACTGCATCACAGGCCTGCGCAAAGAACTTGTGCACACCGGCCATATTGATGACGCGGTTAAATTCGAGTGAGCTGAGATTGCTTGCAAAGGTATATCGTGCGCTGCCATCAGGCTTTTCGACAGACAATTTATAAGTGGCACTGCGCTGATAGTTATGATGCAACGCCCAGTTAAGTTTAATGCTTTGCCCTTGCTCAATAACAAACTTGTCTACGGCAAAAGTCCACGGCGCTGGTGGTGGCCCACCAACGGTGATTGTTGCTGATCTAGTTGGTCCGCAACCACCGAGCGAATGGCACGCTTCGACTTCGATAACCTGATCGCCAGTTCTGTTAATACCAGTGTCGCCACCCCGACCTATTGATGTGGTTGTTAGTCCCGTTTTCCACAAAAAACGCGCCTCTGCCGGGTAACCCGGCGCAGAAGGTTTGGTTACATAAAGATTGTAGGTGAGTGCATCGGTGTAATTAGTGGGTTTGGTCCAACGGAACAAAACCGAATCACCGTGATTGATTTGCGGTTTGTCGACGCTAAAGCTGGCAACAGCGTCCGGCCTTGCATAATACTGCACCGACACAGCCGATGATGCGCTGCCGCAACCACCCAGATTACAGGCCGCGACTTTATATGATTTATAACCGGTGGCACCTTGCGAACGGCTTAGTGCACGGCCTGAGCCAGAATAGATTTGCGCGTTGTTTTCATACAAACGATAGCTGCTGGCATTGGCAACCGCAGACCAACTGATGGTTTGTGCGGCATTGATGGGTCTGGTGCGATAGGCTATCGAAGGTGCAGACGCTCTACCCGGTACAGCCATTGCCCGCACAGACACCGATAACGACCGTTTGGGTCCACAGCCATTACTGGCATCACAAGGCTCAACATAAAATGTGTGCGTACCGGCCAGATTGATGGTGCGTGAAAATTGGGTTGAACTGATATTGCGCGCAAAAATGAAAGAACTGTAACCAGGCTTTTTAACATGGAGGTTATAGCGGGTTGAGCGCAGATAGTTATGATGCATGGCCCAGCTCAAACTGATGGTTTGACCTTGGGTTATACTGCTAGCGCTAACGCTAAAACTATTGGGCACTGGCGGTGGACCACCGATAGAGATACTCAGCGATCTTTTGGCACCACAGACACTCGAGCTGTTACACGCTGCAATATCAAACGATTGGGTGCCAGAACGCAAAATCCCCGTAGAGCCACCACGACTAATAGAGGTAGACGTTAAACCCGAGCGCCACCTAAATGGCGCAGCCCCATTTTTACTGACGTAAATACTATAAGTGACGGCCTCGGCAGTATTTGACGGTTTGCCCCAATATAATGTGACAGAATCACCATGATTGAGGTTATATTTAGACGCCGAAAAATAACTGACCGCCCCGGGTGTTGCCGCATTGGCCGAAAATGCACCGAGCAGGCACAGTAATGTGACAAAACGCAATAACACGTTGTGCCCCCTGAATAGTTCAAAACACATAAAGACTCCCGAGACAGGCTAAAGTTAATTCATGTAAAAAGACATGAATCGCATACCTGACCAAAACGACAGGCATACTGGTACGCGGAGTCTAACGGTGAGATTTTTCTTTGTAAACAGTAAGGTACGTGAATTATGTATCAGTAGAGATACATTCGGAGACATAAGGTTAGGAGGGCAGTATCCACTAATAAAACTTATGGATAATAAAGGGTTGTCATCTTAACTTCATGATAGCGTCATGATATTAAGGGTATGAATTGAGCCGTAGCGAGATGATTATTGCGAAAGTGATTTAATGTTGTTTTTTGAGGTCGCTGTAGGGTGTAGCAAGGGTGTTTATCGGTCAGGATTACCCTTTGTCTTGAATATACTCGCCGATATTACGTTGTTGTTGATCAAACTCTACACCGAGCAACACAATCTCTTTACCGCAATCTTGGTATTTTTGAGCATACTGTTTATCGATGATTTGCTGCATCGCCGCTTCTTTAGTGTCATTCAACTTAAATTCAATGATATAAACCTTATCTTTGGTTTGTATCACGCAATTTATCGAAGCGTTGGTTTTGCCTAACGTCCCTGTGGTGCGTCCTGTCGCCATCCATGGCTCCACCTCATGGGAACACAAACTGCGGGCACTCGTTTGAGTTCCCATTCGCCCTTTGTTGGTACTGACCTCGGCTTCAATGTTCAGCCCAACCAAAGTGAAAATGGTGTAGAACAGCGATTGATAGTATTTTTCTTTGTTGACTGACAAGTCAAAGGGGATATTGGCAAAAAACTTGTTTAACGTGGCAAAAAACTCGTCCAGATCACCACAATGCAGTGGTGTACCAAAAGTTTTTAAACTCTTTATGAACAAACAGTGAAAGCAAGGAGTATGGGTTATAAACGCTATCTCCTATTTGATGAAAATAATAGCCGTTGTACCAGTGTTTTATTTTGTCTAACATCTGCTGTTGCGTTAACTGCATTTGGCTCGCCAACTCATCAACAGCTTGACCAAAATGATGTTCCAGCTCTTGCTGGGTTATCCCGCACAACGTTGCATAGTTCTTTATCATTGAGATATCAGTCAGGGTATTCATCCCCGAAAACACGGATATTTTGGCAAACTTAGATACACCTGTGATTAAGACAAAGTGCAGATATCTATCCAACCCCTTTACAGTAGCGTAGAAGCTTTTCATCACATGTTTGATATCGGTTAACGCGGGTTTTTTCAGGTTGTCGAGTATTGGTTTATCATATTCATCTATCAACAACACAGTGCTGCTCGGCAGGTTTTCAATCAGTTCAGCGAATCGTTGTTCATAACTGTCGACCGTTAGTGTAATACCCAGTCGTCTGGCCTAGGCATTGGTAGTGTTGATGATATATTGCTTCAAATCGTCGGCTTGGGTAACATCGACTCTTGAAAAGTTAAATTCTACAACAGGATGTTCAGCAAAATCATAATCGCTTTGGCTAATGGCCAATCCATCAAAAAGGGCTTTTTGACCACCGAACAAAGCCGCAAGTGTAGAAATCAACACGCTTTTACCAAAGCGGCGGGGCCTCGACAAAAACACCACTTCGTTTTGCTCGATTAACTCCAAAATCATTGCCGTTTTGTCGACATACAAAGCGCCACGTTTAATAATTTTAGAAAAATCTTGAACACCAAGAGGGTATTTCATATCCAATCCAAAAGGAGTTTTATTGGGTAAGCACTATGGGCAGTATAAACGAAATGGTCTGTGCCAACCATGGTTAAATCAAAGGCAAGAAGTGCCCAACTAGGGCAATGCTAATATTGCCCTGCTTGACAGGGCAACAACAGATAACCGTTTACGCCAGCGCCTGTTCGACAATGGCGGCGGTGAGCAGCAATTGGGTGGTTTGGGCTTCGGTTAAGCGGGATTTTAGTTGATCGCACAGGGCTAGGAGTTCTTCTACTTTGGCGACTATTTTATTCTTCTCATTTGCCGGTGGCATGGCAATCAAACATCCTCTCAACTGTGTTTTATTAAGTGTTCTAATTCAAGATAACTACGCTGAACGTTTGCAACACTTAAATAAGGCACATTTACCAGCGTTCTTCCTGCCAATTTTCGTCCCTTCGTTATGCCACTTTGAATGTCCACCAAATTATCAAGTTGCGCCCACTCCCAACCCACAGGCAACTCAAAAGGCTTTTCACTATGTCAATCGTCGATTAACACCCAAAGACGTTTATTTTTTCGCCTAGTTGCCGACATTGATGAATCGACTCTTAAATAGAACCAATAGAGAATATGGGAAAGCTGTCTATTTAACAATGGGGAAAGCGGAATAAAGCACCTTGATTGGACACTAGGAGCCTGTCCGAGCACTGCGACCGACCTGAGGGAAAGCTGGTTTGAGTCAGTTTTCGCGTTGTTTTTGGGCGAATAGTTTCACTATTCAACCAAAAAGAACGCGTAAAATGGCCAAATCCAGATTTTCCTCAGTAGAATTGCCGTTCTCGGACAGGCTCCTAGGATACATTGGCTACGGCATTGGTGACTGCACGGCGAGTAGATTAAACCTGTTTGCTGATCGTAGCGGCATTCCCCTGTGATTGCCCTAATCTGGCAAACCATTGGAATATGGTGGTAATTCATAACGGGCTGACACGGGGCTCAGCCCCTACGTTGACCTTTTATTCTATTGCTGTGGCTGTGCTTAGTCACTTTGGTTCATTCAGATGTACCGGTTCTGTGTTTGTACCATAGGGATACCTATCGTAAAGTTGCGTAAGTGCTGAAAAGTTTTTACCTGTGATTCGATATCTTGGCTTTGACGTAACCAATTGATCTAAATCCAGCACTTTTAATTTCCAGTTGGTAATCTCACTCTATTGTCCTATTTTAGGTGTTTCAGCACACGCAGATAGTAAAATACAAATTAACCAAAATAGATTTTTTCGCTGTTTGAACATATGTTGTCTTCAAGTACTGTGTCACCTGAGGTTGGCCCTTGCACCTATGAAAAGAAACAGTATAAATTCTCCCTCGGTTGGCTTCTATTTAGGATCCAATAAAAATAAAGCCCCTTGCGGGGCTTTGGATTCAAATTTTAACTAAATACCTACTCTAATATCCCCCCCTTTAATGCGTTATTGATCATCAAGAAAGTAAGGGGTTTAAAATCCCTTTTATTTTCAGTTTTAGATCGGAAAAAAGGAATGAAACTAAACAATATCTTCTGAAACTGATTTTGTCCTGAAAACTCTGCTGGAAAATAATCATCAAAATTGAAGCTTGAAACATCTACGTTATAACTGTCTCTTAATGTTTCGATACAGCTCTGGGCAATGTCTCCATATATGCCAAGGTCATGATATAACCGAAGTTCTAAATCGGCGTCTGTCTTGTAGTAATCGGATAACCCAGAATCAATAATAAAGTTGTCGAAAGTGTCATCTGCAATCATTATTGATTTTCCATTTCTTTGTTTTCTATTTTATCTTGATTACTGGTTACATTAGAAGTTTCCGATTCTACTCTGTCTACCACAGCATCTACAAGCTGAACGACTGCTATAACAGTGCCAACATAGGGTACCTTTCTAAGAGCTTTAGTTACTTTATGACTAGTTTTCTTACTAATTTTTCCATCTTTCGCGGCTTTATGATTTGCTTTACTTGCCACAGAAGTTTTAGTACCCGCAGACCCACCGCCTGCAATGCCGCCTCTTGGTTTATCTGCAAACGGGCCTGTCGCCGCAACTGCACCACCAGTAGCGGCATTTCCTGCTGTATTACCAGTTGAATTACCTTCACCACGAATAGCTTCAATTACAGCATCAAATAGTATACCAACACCAATACCAATGCCTATTACACAAATGCCACCACACAAAGCTTTGCCATCAGGATCAGTATACTTATAGGGATTGTTGTTAACATAGAGATACCTATTAAAACCCTGCAAACCTGTTTTAGTATTTAAGTGACTTGTAAAATCAACCGGATCATTACTCAAAAACCGTCCAAGCAACGGGTCATAGTACCGTGCCTGCATATAGTTCAAGCCACTGTTATCATCCCATTGATGTCCCGTATAACCAACATTGGTATTATCCACACTTTGGCTACCATCACCAAGTGAAACCTGCGCTTCGGTGACCAATTCTTTGCCGAGGAAAATGTAATCGGTGATTGTTTCGGTGAGCCGATCCCACTGATAAATCAGCCGTCCTGATTGGTCGTAAATGCTGTAACGATGTTTGCCGTTTTTGGTGTCTTTGACTCGCTTACCGCTACCATCATAGACATAAATATGGCCGCCAGTGCCAGTCACTTGTCCTGCTTGGTTTCTTGGCAGTTGCATATTACCAGTGTTAGTCACCGCGCCTTTTTTATCATACGTAAAGCTGTAATATTTGCTTTTACTACCGCTCACGCTGGCCGAGTTTAAGCGCTTGGTGGTTGAGTCGTATACATAACTGACCGCCATGCTACCCAGGTTTTTGCTGGTGATATTGCCCATGGTGTCGTAGGTAAAATTGGCTGCACCCCATTTACCATCGGCCGAAATCAATCGGTCTAGGCCATCGAAACCCATGGCAATGTTGTAGCTGGCGTCTTTATGGTCGGAGATGCTGCTGGTATTGCCATTGCCATCATAGGTGTATTGCAGGTGCGTTAGCGGTGTACTGCCCTTAAGTGTTTTGAGGTGTTCTGGCAGTTGTCGGTTGTTTAAAGTCAGGCTGTATTTAAGCCCATTACCATAGGTGAAATCCGTTAAGATACCGTTGGCGTGATAGCTTGCGCCAGTTGCAAAATCACCTGCCTTGGTGGATTGACCAAGGCCGTTGGGTGCATAGCTGATTTGTCTGCCCGATGGATAAGTCAGGGTCGATTGATTACCCAGCGCGTCGTAACCGTATTTCAGTTCAAAGGTTTGACCGCCAAGCAACAGCGTTTCATCTGTAGCCTGATTTTGGCTGTTGTATTTGTACGACCATTGCGTTGGCCCGCTGTTGATATTGGTGACGTTTCCGTTGGGGTCATAATAATAATCAATGTCGGCGGTTGCGCTGTCGGTGAAGTTTTTGTATTTAACGCGACCTAAATTGTCGTAGGTTAAATGCACCTTTTCACTGGCCAGCACATCAGCTCTTGAGCAGCTTGTCGTTACCCCGCTGGCGCCTTGCGCGTACCACTGTAATTCGCCAATTTCGTTGTAATCGTATGCCGTTTTGCCGGTGTCTTTTCGGTAGCTTTGGCACAAGCGTTGGTAGGCATCGTAATAGCGATGCTCTTCGAATCCACCTTGAGTGATTTTGGTGATATTGCCGAATTCGTTGAGTTGCATGGCGGTATCAACACCCTCTGGTGCGTCGATAAAGGTTGCTGTGTTATATGACGGTGCGCCGTAAGCCAAATACGTTGTGGTTGTTTCGTTATTAAGGTTGTCGCTGACTTTATGTATGTTGTTCTTGAGATAGGTGAAGGTCGTATTGCCGGTTGCACCGTATTGGCTGACGGCTTTTTCGCGTTGCATTCCGTCGAATTCAGTGAAAAATCCTTTGTTGGTATTGCCCGCAGTTGTGAGCGGGTAGCCTTTAAACGTGACATTGTTGTAAGCGTTGTACTGGGTGTTTTGATAAACCGTGGTACCACCACTGCCTTGGGTTTTGGTTAATACCGGGCGCAATAGTGCATCGAAGAATGTGGTTTGAGTGAACCCGCCTTTGGTCTGGGTTTGTTTGAACATGCCTGCGATTATGCAGGTTGCTTCACCCGCCGTGGCCGTGGTGTAGCCGATGGTGGTGTTATCCCATTTGGCGTCAGTTGGGTCGATACTGGTCAAACGGCCCATGTTGTCATAGTTGTAATCGACGCTGCTGCCAACATGATTCGGGTCGTTGTAATTGAAGTCGTTAACGCTTTTTACCCAGCCATTATCGTCAATTACAGATGACACCGTTTGAGTGCCCACTCCTCGTGATTTCGGGGTGACATACGACTGTGGTTTGCCACGCTTTAACAGGCCCATTTCCAAAGTACGATTGACGCCTTGATCGGTTAAGGTGTTCGTCATTTGACGCTTCATCGTGCCATCTGGATGGTAGTCATATTGGTTTTGCCATTGGCCGAATCGATGCTCAATTCGCAACTTTGAATGATACGAGTGATTCCGGTCCCAATAAGTGTTGTAACTCATTTGGGTGTAATTAAAATCGTTTGTTGATTGTTCAGTCACCACTGGTAATGCCAATACGTAATAGTCGCCAGAAACGTGGTTTATCCCCCAGCTTTTGCTGTACTTTTTGCGACCTGATGCCGAGTTGTGTTGATACACTTTGGTGACCACACCCAATGGACTGTATGTCTGGTATTCAGTGGTATAACTTGTGTCGCCATCGGTATGGTGCAAAGTGGTAACGACCTGACTTTTGTTGATGCGGTAATTCATCGGGATGATGTTGGTTTTGCTCATCCTCGACAGGCCAACCCGTTCAGCTTGGGTAAAAATGGTTTGGCTGGTCGACAGTTTGGTGGTGCCATTGGTGTCAAATTGTTCGGTTTGTGTCTGCATCCCTTGGCTTGGGCTGCTCCAATCTCGGCTGTAATAATGCTTGGTTTTACTGCCATCTGGGCCGATGACTGTGGTGGTTTTTATGTCATCGGTATTGTTGTCAGTATCGAATGAACCCACGTTTCTTGAATAATCGTAAATCCAATTCATTGTCGTCAGCCCCGGGCCTGACAACGTTTTATTTTGCAGTGACATATGGCCAACACAGGTGGGAATGAGTTGATTGCGACGGTCGCTGCCGTCATAGGCCTCGGTAATGTCAACATTACTGATGCCATGCAGAGTTTCTTTTACAGCAAACGTTCCAACCGCACCATGAGGATGGGTGATTGTGCCGGTGTAAGTTGTTGAATCTGCCCCCGCAAAGCTGCAATCTTTTGATAGAGGCTTTTTATAACCGATGTTGCCAAGGCTGAACTTCCATTGGCGCAAATCAGGCCGAGTGACGCTTATCAATGTGCGCTCATCGGTGCCTGCGTAGTTGTACAACCAATCACGACCATTGGCGGTGACTTTGGTGATGTTGTAACGGTAAGTGCCGGTTAAACCATAGGTCAGGGTAATTTCGCGGCCATCGTTGGCGTGAATTCTGGTTAATCTTGATTCGCTGTCATATTGATACTTTACCCAGTTGCCAAAGCGGTCTTTAACCTCTGACACCATCATGTAGGTCTGAAATTTCATCAAATCTAATCCGGCGTCATAGGGGCGTTTTGGGTCGGCGATTAATCGAAGTTCGTCAAAGGTGTAAACGGTGCCGTTTGGCGCGTAGGCGACAAAACCTTCGAATTGGTCGGTGCCTACCGCACCGCCCGGTACATTGCGGGTAACACATTTAACGCGCCAGTTGCTTTTGGTGACACGGGTAATACCTATTGTATTACCACCCAAATCTGCAACCAAATTGGACGTTGGCTCTAGCAATTTGTCGTTTACGTGGCCGGGCACATTAAGTGTGTCACCATTCCAATATTGATAGTCTTGGTAGATTTTGTATGCGTCAAACGTGTAACCCGGGTTTAGCGGGCCGCTGCATCCTTGGTTATCGCCCCAGCTGCCAGAATAGTTGTTGCTGTCGGAGGCATAAAAGTAGCCTAGCGTGGTGTGAATGTGGGGGATGTCCAAATTCCAATCTGAAAAGTCGGCCATGCCCGCACCCCAGCCGCCTTTGCCGCGAAAGGTGCGGCGAATAGCCACTTCGAGGCCTGAGTTTCCGGGTAAACTCACATCCGCTTGTTTAAAGCTGATTGAACCGCTGTTTAGGTCAATTTGCTCACCTAGCAAATCGGTGGTTTCAGCAGTTACGTTAGGGGTGGCTTTTGAACGTTCAAGAATATTTTTGTCCATCGGCTCTGTTGATTGTTTTTGCTCACCGCCGTCATCAGGTCTTTGTACGGCGCTGGCAGTGGGCGCTGTGGCGATGTTGAAACTGCCTTGCTTTGACCCGCCTTTTTTAGTGAGCACATGTTTGTTGGCAACCCGACTCATCAGGTATTCGTGCATTTTCTTTGAGACTTTGGCGGGTTTGTTTTTGCCTTTATCTTCGGCGGTAACTGATGTACTCAAACCCATGCAGAGCAAGACGAACAGCAAAGCTTTACTGATTGTTAAAAATTTCATTATTATTCGATTTTTTTGACTGTTTTAGGAATTGCGCAGGATGGTAATTCGATAAATAGGTCGTGTCAATGTTTCAGGGGTTTTTTAAGGGCTGGTGAAACAACTCTACCAGCCGTTACCAGCTGGTGTCACTCAAGCTGGTGTTTGTGCGGCCTCGTCTTCAACTCCATACCCAGCAAAGGTTTTAACCTTCTCAACCAGCATATAGTTCACTGGAATAAGTAGCAGGGTGATAAACGTGGCGAAGATGATACCAAAACCCATCGATACCGCCATGGGGATTAAAAACTGGGCTTGAGTCGACTTTTCAAACAATAACGGCATCAAACCGATAAAGGTGGTTAAACTGGTCAGCATCACTGGCCTAAACCGAGCGGCGCCGGCCGTTAACACGGCTTGTTCAAGGGACATCTCTTTGCGTTTTTTGTTGATAAAATCCACCAGCACCAGTGAGTCGTTGACCACCACTCCGGTCAGCGCCAACATACCCAGTAGGCTCATGATCGTCAGGCTCATGCCCATAAGCCAATGACCCAACACGGCACCTATCATACCAAAAGGAATAACGCTCATGACGATCAGTGGCTGGATATAAGATTTAAACGGAATGGCCAGCAAGGCGTATATGATCACCAGCACAAACATAATCGACCAGGCCAATGAACCAAACGACTGACGCTGTTCTTTCGCCTCGCCTTCAAGCGAATGACTGACACCTGGATATTGGGCAACCAATTCAGTCACATATTCAGTCAAATCGGCCTGCAATATCGTCATGTTCGTTGCGGTTTTATCCACATCTGCGGTGACATTTACGGTGCGATAACGGTCAATCCGATTAATGGTGGCAGGACTTTGCCCGGCTATCAATTCGGCCACATAAGACAACGGCACCTGGCCGCCAGAAGGCGTAGCAATCAGCATACTTTGCAAGTCGGCAATAGAACGACGTTCGTCAAGGGGCAGCCGGATCATCACCCTAACATCATCGCGGCCACGTTGTACGCGTTGCACCTGCGCACCAAAAAAGGCCTGACGCACCTGACGTGACACATCAGCCAAGGTCAGCCCCAGCGCTTTGCCCTTGTCTGTGAGTTTGATTTTAAGTTCTTCTTTACCGTCCGACAGGCTGTCGGCGATGTCGAATACGGTGGGATAAGTGGCTAATCGTTGTTTGATTTGAACAGCCAGTTCTTTAAGCTCAACCAATGAATTGCCCGATAGTCGAACGTCTATTGGGTCTGAAGAGCGACCGATTTCGGCACGATAAGTGACACTTTCGGCCCCGGGGATCACCCCAATCAGGCGGCGTAACTCACCCACCAATTGGCGCGAAGTGACCGTAGATTCGCGTTCTTCTGGCGGCGTGATCTCCATTCTGACACTGCCACGGTGTGCTACCCCACCACGACCACCCGTAGAGGCCAAAATATTGATGACCACACTTTCACCGGTTTGTTCATCAATGTACTTGCGCTCTAGCATTTCGGCCTTGTCGGTCATTTGGATGATAAATTTGTTGGTCACTTCAAACGGTGTACCGGCTGGCATGGTGAGGTTAACCCGAATCGTCTCGCTGGGCACCCGTGGCCAAAAAGTAAAATGAAACCGACCAGAGATTATCAACGCCATAATGATCAAAAAGACACTGCTAAAGGTAAATAATGTGGCCAACTTGTTACGCAGCGCCACATGCAAAAACGGTTGATAAAAGCGAATAATGCCACGCTCAAAACCATCGGCAAAACGGCGCTGAAAACGTGTAAAAATGCCTGGATCACCCTTTTCACCGCGCAACTTAATGTGCTTTAAATGCGAAGGTAATACAAACTTGGATTCAATCAGCGAGAAAATTAATATCGGGATGATCACCACCGGTATTTGTGCAAATAACGCGCCCCTGCGACCTTCGATAAAGGCCAACGGTAAAAATGCGGCAATGGTGGTGAGTATGCCAAAAGTGACCGGCAGCGCGACTTCAAGCGTGCCTTCTATGGCAGCTTTTTCGCCAGATTCCGCCTTTTCGAGGTGGGTGTAAACATTCTCGCCGGTGACAATGGCATCATCCACCACAATCCCCAAAACCAGAATAAAGCCAAATAAACTCATGATGTTAAGCGTTACACCAAAAAACGGCATCACCAGAAATGCGCCCATAAACGACACTGGAATGCCAATAAACACCCACAAAGCAATTGCCGGGCGCAAGAATAAGGTCAACAAGGCCAGCACCAAAATACTGCCTTGCAAAGCGTTAGTGGTTAAGGTCGAAATTCGGTTTTTAACGATTTTCGAGTCATCATCCCAGTAGCTTAACTGGTAACCCTGAGGCAGCGTGTCTTGGCGCTCTTCGATGTAATTTCGTACCTTTTCGGCAACATCAATGGCACTTTGCTGACCGATGCGGTAAATATCAATGAACACCGCCTGATTGCCGTTAAAGCGGGTGCGCACGGGGGTTTCTTCAAAACCATCAATGATGGTGGCAATGTCACCAAGCCGGGTTATTGAACCATCCGGATTGCTTTTGATGGTGATATCGGCAAACTCGTCTTTGCGATAAGCTTGTCCCTTGGCGTGGATAAGAATGTCACCACCGACGGTTTTAATATTACCGGCAGACACGTCGGTACTGGCGCTAGCGACAGCTCGGTTGACTTCGCTGATGGTCAGGCCGTATTGGCGCAATTTGTCTTGGGAGACTTCTAGGGCTATTTCGTAATTTCTAACACCACTGAGGTCGAGTTGGGTGACACCGGGGATACGCAGCAGGTCGTCACGTACTTTCTCGGCAAATTCGCGGGTTTCTTTTTCACCATAAATACCCGCGACGGTGACGCTCATGACTTCGCGTTTGCGCACGGCAAGGGCGACGATGGGCTTTTCGGCTTCTACCGGAAAGGTGTTGATGGCATCAACACGGCTTTTGATGTCGGCCAGCATTTCGCGGGCATCGTAACCTGAGGCGACTTCGATAGTGACGTTGGCTGAGCCTTCTGACGAGCGGCTGGAAATTTGCTCGATGCCTTCGAGATCTTGCACCGCTTCTTCAATTCGAATAGTCACACCCTGCTCTACATCTTCAGGCGTAGAACCGCGCAACGTGACGCGAACGTTAATACGATCAGTTTCAAACGAAGGGAAAACTTCGAGCGGAATTTGGGTCAGCATGGTAAACAAACCGGCCATTAAAATGCCGATCATCAACAAGTTGGCCGCGACATCGTTGCGGGCAAACCAGGCGATCATGATTTATCTCCTTTATGCCTTCTGCCTTGTCCGTCTTTTTTCCCACCTTTTTTACCGTCTCTTCGGCCTCTTTTTCGATCGCCCTTGCCTTTGTTCTTACCTGCATTGGCATGGCGGGTCCCCATACCGCCGATAACATCGACTGGTGTGCCTGAGCTGACCTGCCCCAACGGGGTAAGCACCAAGTTATCACCGAACTCAAGCCCTGAAGAAATCAACGCCTCTTGAGCGTTCTTCCAGCGGGTTTGGATCTCTTTGCGAATGATCACGCCCTGTTCAACCACATAAACGTAACTGCCCTGATAAATCGCGCTGTTGGGCACCACCATGGCGCGCTTTAGTGCTTTGCCACGGATTTTGGCTGTCACGTACTGGCCGATTTTAATCGGCGCTGTTGTGCTGCTTTGATACGGGTTGGCGATTTGGGCGACGATGTACAATTGCTGAGCGTTATTGTCGATGGCGCCTTCGGTTCTGATCACCTCGCCCTGCCAACTTTGTTCGCCAATCAAGTCTGATTGAAAGCTGACCGGTAACCG
>JABSOG010000619.1 GCA_013216025.1 Algicola sp.
CAAACCACCTTAGCTTATCGTCCATTTGTTGATTCGGCGCCAGTAATGGAGCGCCAATTGGCGACCAAAGCAGGCCTGGGTTGGACCGGCAAACATTCGTTGCTGCTCAACCAAAACGCAGGCTCATGGTTTTTTCTCGGAGAGTTACTGGTTGACATCCCGCTACCTGTAGACGAACCTGAGCAAGAACAATGCGGTGCCTGTGTCGCCTGTATCAAAATATGCCCAACTCAGGCCATTGTAAAGCCTTATGTTGTTGATGCCAGGCGCTGTATCTCGTATTTAACCATTGAATTAAAAGGCAGCATTCCGGTTGAGTTTAGAGCGCTTATCGGCAACCGTATATACGGCTGTGACGATTGTCAGCTGGTTTGCCCTTGGAACCGATATGCCGATTTAACCGGCGAAGATGACTTTTCACCCCGCACCCAGCTCACCGACCAACAGCTGGTCAATTTGTTTAACTGGAATGAACCGACCTTTTTGAAAAACACGGAAGGATCGCCCATTCGCCGTATCGGTTTTGCTCGCTGGCAACGTAATATTGCAGTGGCGATGGGTAATGCACCATTTGATGAGGATATTAAAAATTGTCTGCTTAACTATCAATGTCAGGCACAATGTAGCGACAAAATGGTAGATGAGCATGTGGTTTGGGCGTTAGCCGAACAGAATAAGAAGGCATGTTCAGAGCAATCGCAAAAGAATAAACGTCTAACGGTGAGGTTGATAAATACTATTGAAAAGGGACTGCCAAGAGATGCTTAAGGTCCTTCGATATTGTGCTCACTCGATTCTCACGCTTGTGCGATAACCGAGTGACCTAAAAATCAGTTATTCTTTACCCAGCAAGTTATTTAAGTCATCTTCAATCTCAAAGAAGGTAGATTTGATGTTCATCACCTGATCTTCACGGGCAACCGACTTTTGAATGGTTTTGTCAAGTGAGCGATAGATGTACTGCTCCTGATCGTCTTCCAATCCCATGCCAGGAATGTGGGATTCAAACTGTTCCTGCAATTCTTTAAAAATCGTTTCATTCACGCTATGGCTTTCATTGAGCACCCACACCAAATCTTCAAATTTTGCTTTGACCAAACCGATGGTTTCTTTAAGCGCTTTCTTTTGTGCCTCCAATTGCAATTCAGTCATGATAGCCGACAGGCATTGCTCTGCCGAACTGCTGATAAAACATAAATGATCCCGCAACCGGCCCATTTTTTCTTCGTCGGTCTGGGGCATGTTCATCAGTAAAATACTGAGTTGGCGATAATTGATCATCATTCGGGGTTCAAAAGAATAAATACGGCCTTTGCTTTTCAACAAATCAAACAATTCAACCACAATCGGCGAAATAGAACCATGGGAACAAAAGTGCTGAATCGGTGCATTATCCGGACGAATTTCCATCGATGCCGCCAAACCATAGGCCGACAAAGTTTCGAGTAAAGCGCTCGACAAGGCTTCAACGCTGTGCAGCTCTTGGGTTCTTTCGACAAACTGCATGACGATACCGACTTCGGAGCTGTTGGACATGGCACTGAAAGCCATCTCCGTTGCCTGTTGTACCTGGCATTCGAGCTCTTTTTGATGCTCCTGAATCCTGAATAACCCCCTTAACTTGGCCTCCAGTTCTTCACGGGCAAACGGTTTAACAATGTAATCTTCACCACCAGCATTATACCCTTCAATTCGTTCGTCCAATGCCCCCCGCGCAGAAACAAACATAACTGGAATGTCTTTGGTGTCCTCGGTATTCTTCAAACGACGGCAGACTTCGTAACCATCCATATCCGGCATACTGACATCCAACAAGATCACACTGGGATTGAGTTGGGTAACCACTTCAAGACATTCAGGGCCACTTTTGGCCGAATGAAACTGGTAGCCATCAGACAATATTTCTTCGAGAATTTCCAAATTAAAAGGTTCGTCGTCAACCGCAAGCACTATATTCTGGTTTGACATCCGTACTCCATGATCTTGATATAATTAGCATGTTTTAACTATAGTTGATTTTTCCATAGTAAAGCCAAATTTTTACTTTCCATTGACCATTACAATGGGCCTAATCTGTCGCGTCTGGGTTTGCAACTGGGATTTTCACCGTGAAGGTAGCGCCACCCTTGGGGTTGTTAGTCGCAAATATCTTGCCTTGGTGAAGCCCCACTAAATCTTTACATATCGCCAATCCCAAGCCTGTACCACCAGCCCCTTTGTTGGTTTTACTGCTCTGGGCAAACTGGTTAAAGATTTGCTCCAATTCAGATTCAGGCACGCCTACGCCCTCATCTATCACCATTAACTGAACGGCATCGGCCACCCCTTTTTTGGTATTCACTTGGCTGTCGCACAGGGTAATCAAAATAACGCCTTGTTCAGGACTGAATCGCAACGCATTGCCCAGTAGGTTTCTGATGATTTGTTGCATAAGTTCCACATCACACCACACTAAAGTATGCCGTGATTGTGATTTAAAGCGGATATCAATCCCTTTTTCACTGGCCAAACCCGATACCTCACCCATCACTTGATTGACGGAATCGGCGATTGAGCCTTTCATGGGTATAAACGGAAACTTGCCAGCATCCAGCTTGGACAAGTCCAACAAGTTGTTGAGTAGTTTTAACAGTTGGTTGCCGCTGGTAATAATGCGGGAATAATACTTAGTGAGTTTTTCGGTTTTTATTTTACCTGAATTAAGCATATCGACACCAAAACGGGCAAAACTCAATATCGAATGCATCGGTGTGCGCAGCTCATGGGACATATTGGCCAAAAACTCAGATTTACTGCTGTTAGCCTGTTCGGCCACATTTTTGGCATCTTCCAATGCCTTGGTACGCTGATTCACTTTGGCTTCGAGTAGCACTTTTTGCTGTTCCAACTGATCTCGCTGGTTAACAAATTGGCTGATATTACGCAGGATTCCGGCATAGACTTTACGGCCATGATAATTGATTTTACTGAACGAAATCGATACAGGCACAGTCAAGCCTGATTTACTGATCCCCTCGACCTCCACTGAGAACTTTTGTTCTTTACTGTCTGCTTTAAGCAAAGCATCCAATCGCTCGTTAGACTTTTTATTAAGAATCTGATTAAAGCGAACTTGCTTGAATTCCTCTTTGTCATAACCAAACAACAGATCACAGGCATGATTTGTCTCTAATACCTCCCCGCCCTCATCTACAACCATGACACCGTCAGCCGTACTATTGTAAAGTACCCTTAACAAAATATCCCGCTCAACCAAGACATCCAAAGTTTCCTGCAAACGCACGACCAATTCTTGATTTGAATGGATCAACAGCTCGGTTTGCCACAGTTTATGAATTGATTGCAACAAAATATGCTCGTACACTGGTTTTTCGAGTACTTCGCTGACCCCCAGACGAATAACGTCAATCAACACATTGTGATGCTGCCTAGAGGTAAGCAAAATACACTGACAATCTTTAAAGTGATGTTTAATCTCGCGAAACACATCTATACCAGTACAACTGTCCATGTGAAAGTCCGACACCAGAATATCAACAGTGCCATGATGAACGATTTTGTCCTTAACCTGTTGCAAAGAGGTCATGACCGTCACTTGGAGGTTGGCACCGGTGAGAATATTTTTCAATTCATCGAGCCGCTCGGCATTGTCATCGACCAACAGAATTTTAGGTAAGGGTAGGTTGTCACCGTTAACCGACAGTTCCAATACGGTGTCAAGTTGGGCGAGAATGTCTTTATTTGAAAAAAACGCATAAATGGTCGAACTGTTAGATAACACCATTTGCACCGCTAACAGCGGTTTGGACGAACTCATGGCATCGGGTGAAGGGGCCAAAATAATAAAAGCACTGAAAGGAAACGCCTGCTTAACTTGCTCAACCAGTACAAAAGAAATGGAGTATTCCAATACCACTAAATCAAAATAGTTTTCGAGTTCATCGTCTTGAAGGTCCACCTCATTAACCAACGTCACTTCGCAGTTTTGTAGCTCCAACAGCAATTTGACGCGCATCGCCAAAGTAGAAGAGTTTTCGATGATTAGAACTTTTTTGATCATCTGCGGCCAGTCAATTTAGTAGAATCTTAAGAGGTGTTTATAGCTACCTTTGCGCTTTGATGCAAGTTTGAGCGCAGTTTGTCTTTGTTGGTCAGAAAACTGACCCCAGCCAGTGATCTCATCCAAATGTCGAAAACAGCCCATGCAGATATCCTTGTCATCAAGACAGCAATTTCTGATACACGGACTTTTGACTGTCTTATCCATTTTAGATTCTTGTAGGATGGCAAGGGTCTGTTGATTGAGTATAACGCCCGATTACAACACCAACAAGTACCAAGTGTCACAACTACCGTGACCGGTGTTACCCATGGGTTTGTCCAGCACTTTAAAACCAGTTTTGTTATACAAACCGTTTGCTGCACTCATCGACAGCAGGGTTTCGAGGTAACAATGACGATAACCCTGTTCGCGGGCAAAACCCAGCAATGTACCCAGTAAAGCGGTGCCAAATCCAGTCCCTCTTATTTGCGGTAAGAAATACATTTTTTGCAGTTCACAAACATGGCTGTCACCACCTTCAAGTGGGCCTATACCACCGCCACCCATAACCACGCCGTCTTGTATAACGACCAAATACTGTGAGTTTTCGTCGGCATAAGTTTTGGATAGATGGTCAAGCTGTGGATCATCCCAGGCGAAACCCGGTTTATTGGCACCGTACTCGGTTAACACCAATCGAACCACTTCTGCCACTGCGACGTCATGTTCTGGTTTTATTTTTGCTATTTCTATCGTCATCTTTTCTTCGGCACCCAAGCCCAAACAAATTCGCACTCAACCGGCTCATTGCCTTTGGCATCGGTGATGGTCACCTGAACAGTCACATCACCTTTGTCAGTGTTACGCATCGCTTCAATTTGCTCTGGCGTTACAGTTGCCATAGCGACCAAATCCCCAACGGAGCGTTTAACGTAATCAACATGCATTGATTTGAGCAGCGGGATTTTGTCATCCGGAATATGTAAACCGATTAAAAATCCAGTAGCAGACTCACCAAGTAACGCGGTAGCTGCTGCGTGGACCGAACCAATGTGGTTTTGCACCCGGCGGCGATTTTTTAAGGTTAAACGAGAAGTATTGAATTGAAGCGCATCAATGCGAATTTTGGCGGTACCAGCAAATTAACCATAGAAAACAGAAAATCTAGAATCTTATTAGGGTCGAAAAAAAATTATATCTTTTTAAGTTAGCCAAAATAA
>JABSOG010000620.1 GCA_013216025.1 Algicola sp.
TCTTAACGTTTTTTGGCTTTCTTATCCGCAGCATGGCCGCGATAAGTACGAGTTGGAGCGAATTCACCCAATTTATGTCCGATCATCTCGTCAGTAACGAATACTGGAACGTGTTGACGGCCATTGTGGACAGCGATGGTCAATCCAATCATTGTTGGAATGATCATTGAACGACGGGACCAAGTTTTAATTGGTTTTTTATCCCCGCTTTCCACCGCTTTCTCTACCTTCTTCAGCAAGTGCAGGTCTATAAATGGACCTTTCTTGAGAGAACGTGGCATGGCTAATACCTCTTAATCAGTTATTTAGAACGACGACGTACGATATATTTATCAGTACGCTTATTCTTACGAGTCTTCTTACCTTTGGTTGGAACACCCCATGGAGACACAGGATGACGACCACCAGAGGTTTTACCTTCACCACCACCATGTGGGTGATCAACCGGGTTCATCGCCACACCACGAACTGTCGGACGAACACCACGCCAGCGGCTGGCACCGGCTTTACCCAGTGAGCGAAGCATGTGCTCAGCATTGCCTACTTCACCAAGGGTTGCTCGGCAATCAGACAAAACTTTACGCATTTCGCCTGAACGAAGACGCAAAGTAACATAAGCGCCGTCTCGGGCAAGAATCTGTACATATGCACCGGCTGAACGAGCAATTTGCGCGCCTTTACCAGGTTTCATTTCCAGACAGTGAACAGTCGAACCAATTGGCATATTGCGCATTGGCAATGTGTTACCCACTTTGATTGGTGCATCTACACCAGACTGGATTGAATCACCGACCTTCAAACCTTTTGGCGCGATGATGTATTTTCTTTCACCATCAGCGTAAAGGACCAAACAAATATTGGCTGATCGGTTAGGATCATATTCAATACGTTCGATTTTTGCAGGAATGCCATCTTTATTACGTTTAAAATCGACCAAACGATAGTGTTGTTTATGACCACCACCGATATGACGAACCGTAATACGACCATTGTTGTTACGACCACCAGACTTGCTTTTTTTCTCAAGCAGTGGAGCGTATGGCTTACCTTTATATAAATCCGGGTTAACCACTTTAACAACGTGACGACGACCCGGAGAAGTAGGTTTACACTTAACTAGTGCCATTTTTCAAACTCCTAAAATTACTCGGCGCCGCCGAAAAAGTCCAGTTCGCTGCCTTCTTTAAGGGTAACATAAGCTTTTTTCCAATCGCTACGTTTGCCTTCACGGGCACCTGTGCGTTTGGTCTTACCCTTAACATTGACGGTACGAACACCTTCAACTTCCACATCCAAAAGTTTCTCAACTGCATCACGTATCTCGTCTTTTTTAGCACAAGTGGTGACTTTGAAAACAACAGTGTTGAAGTTTTCAGCGCAATTGTTAGTCTTTTCTGAGATATGCGGACCCAAAATTACTTTATGTAAACGTTCTTCGCGGCTCATGCTAACATCTCCTCGATTTGCTTCACGGCATCGGCTGTAACCAATACTTTTTCGAAGGCTATCAAGCTGACGGGGTCTAGGCCTGCAACGTCACGAACGTCGACTTTGTAAAGATTACGAGCCGAAAGGAAGAGGTTCTCTTCAACTTCTGGTGTAACAATCAATACGTCTTTTAAGTCGTAATCTTTCAATTTGCCAACCAGTTCTTTGGTCTTTGGTGTTTCTACACCAAATTTTTCAACAACGATCAAACGATCTTGACGAACCAATTCTGACAAAATGCTGCGGATTGCGCCGCGATACATTTTACGGTTGACTTTCTGGCTGTGGTCTTGTGGTTTGGCTGCAAAAGTCACACCACCAGAACGCCAGATTGGACTACGAATAGTACCGGCACGAGCTCGGCCTGTACCTTTCTGATTCCATGGCTTCTTACCGCCACCACGAACTTCAGAACGTGTTTTTTGTGCGCGCGTACCTTGACGTGCGCCAGCCGCAAAAGCGACTACTACCTGATGAACAAGTGCTTCATTAAAGTCACGTCCAAAGGTAGATTCTGAAACTTCAAGACTGCCTTCGGCGTCTTTCAATGCTAATTCCATCTCTAGTCTCCTGGACGTTATGCTGTTTTGGCTTTAACCGCAGGCTTAACGATAACGTTGCCTCCGATTGCGCCTGGAACTGCACCTTTAATAAGGAGCAAGTTACGCTTCGCGTCTACACGTACAACTTCAAGGTTCTGAGTTGTAACCTGTTCCGCACCCATGTGGCCAGCCATTTTCTTACCTTTAAATACGCGACCTGGAGTTTGGTTTTGACCAATTGAACCCGGCGCACGGTGAGAAATTGAGTTACCGTGAGTAGCATCTTGCATGGCAAAGTTATAGCGTTTAACAACGCCCTGAAAACCTTTACCCTTTGACGTGCCTGTGACGTCAACAGTTTTTGTGTCGGCGAAAACTTCAACTGAAATTTCACTTCCGACAGTAAAGCTGTCACCTTCGCCATCATTCAAGCGGAATTCCCACAAACCTCGTCCAGCTTCTACGCCAGCTTTAGCAAAATGACCTGCTTGAGCTTTATTGACGCGATTGGCTTTCTTGGTGCCTGCGGTTACCTGAAGGGCTTTATAACCGTCGTTTTCTACAGTAAATAACTGAGTAACGCGGTTAGGTGTTGCTTCGATAACGGTCACTGGAACTGATACACCGTCTTCACTGAAGACACGTGTCATTCCAACTTTACGACCGACAATACCAATAGACATTTCCTGAACCTCTTATAGTCGTTGATTAGCCTAAGCTGATTTGTACATCAACACCAGCTGCAAGATCCAATCTCATCAGCGCGTCAACTGTTTTTTCAGTTGGCTCTACGATGTCGATTAGACGCTTGTGTGTGCGGATCTCATACTGGTCACGTGCATCTTTATTCACGTGTGGAGATATCAGAATAGTAAAACGTTCCATGCGAGTAGGAAGTGGAATAGGACCACGAACCTGTGCGCCAGTGCGTTTAGCCGTTTCAACGATCTCCTGAGTGGATTGATCAATCAGTCGGTGATCGAAAGCTTTTAAGCGAATACGAATTCTTTGACTACTCATGTAAAAATCAAAGCCTCAAATAAAAAGAGCATTAAAGAGCATAAAAAAACACAAAAACCGAGCCCTTTTCAACTTTCGCCGAATCGGAGGTTTTATGTAATTTTACATCGTTTGACTCCAAATCGGAGTCACTGTTGTTGCTTCAATAGACCGGAAGAACCGGCTTAAAAAACAAATCCTGAAGGCCGTAGCACATTCAGGTTGGCACATTATAGAGATCTTGGATTTGATTGCAAGGGGTAATTTTGAATTTATCGTTTTTACAGCATAACCAGCGGCAAAACATCCTAGTTAGTGCCCATCCAGAAACGAAGTTTCTATCCGCCAACTTGGCGGGATGGGCGCTATGCCGCACAGCGGTAAGGTTATGATTCAATAACTTACGAATGTCATCCAGCTTACGCCCACTGAAGCGCTTGCGCAAAAGGGGCGTTTCTGGATGGCAACTAGTTAACTGGCATTAACGCTATATAGATAGGAGGGAAAAGTAATCCCAACCACCATGGATAGTTATGTTTACAGTATAAATGTTGTTATATATCAATGCAATACACCTAAATATATCTAAAACTTTCCTAATAATAGCGTTGTGCGGATTGTATTCGATGCTGTTTGCCCGTTAGATGTTCAACAACAAGGAAGTGAATCTGAGTAATAAAAAAGACAGTACTTTTATAAAATCTAATGACAAGGTGAATAGGATATGAAGACACACAAAATCAAACTGGCATTGACCAGCCTTATAATAGCATCGTCGGCGCAGGCAGCGGCATTCGATTTATCAGGTCAGGTAACAACAAATAACGGGTCTTCCATTGCGGGGGTGAAAGTCTCTTTGTCGATACCATCGGCTACCGGACAAATTGTCGGACGCTTGACCAACACAGCCAACAATAACGGTATATCCGGCGCACAAGTGTTTATTGATACGAAACCGGGCATTGGTGAACGATCTCCCGCCATCGCCGTCACCGACAGTAATGGTTATTACACCCTACCCGACCTCGAAGAAGGTTCTTATACCATTGCCATGTGGAAACGGGGTTATGAAACCCAATACCATATGAACGTACCTGTAGTACCCGGACAGGACGCCACACAAAATATAACGGCGGATGCTGTCACCGTGTCAGAAGATAAAATCGTGTTGTTGCGTGCCGACTTTGATGAGGTTAAATTTCATCCCGACCACGATGGTGCGTGGGCAGAACAAATGTTTTTCGACGACACCCCGGGTGCAGCTTCAATCCGCAACTTTTACTATCAGTTATCTCATGGTCGCATGGACCTGCAAAAAGGGGCTAACGTGCTGATCCACGTTACCGACCCTGACTTGCAATACCCCCACGAAGACAGCGATCGTGATGATGTAGTCGACTGGGTTATCGCGGCGTCAACATCAAAGGTCAACTATAACGACAGCACATTGGATAGAAGTTCAAGCTGGGATCACGATCCCGGTGCCGATGACCGCATAGACAACATAGTGGTCATGACTGCCGGACTGCCCAAATCCATTACCGGCAGCGACTGTGACATGAATCCGGTTTCGATGCTCAACAGTGAATATGTCACGTCAAATATCCGCAGCACGGTACAGGCTTTATTGCCCGAATATTCTCCGCTGGGCAATATGGCGCATGAAGTTTTTCACTCGATGGGCGAAACCGCAGTACAAGACCTGTATATCGGCGGCACCTGTGACGTTAATGACGAATTGGCTACTCCGCTGGGCACCGTTGGCAAGTGGGGCACCATGGGTATCGGCATGTACAACAAACTCGACTCCTTCATGACTGATCCGCGCGGCAGCAACTGCTCGGCCGGTTATGTTGACGTATGTGAAGGCAAAGACGGCAACTGTATAGCCAAATTATTCGGTGAGCAACCCGCATTACCGACGGTATGGACCATGTGGAAATGGTATCACAAGTATTTCTGGAACCAGGGTATGGTTGACGTTGACAGCGTACCTTCAGGTCAAACTGAAACCATCCGGCTGTATCCGTACTCGGCCAGCAACGGCAAACAGGTAATTACAGTAGCTAAGGCTGGTACCAGCCAGTGGTGGTCGATCACCAACCGTCAGCCTATCGGTTTTGACAAAGGTCTTGAGCATTCAATCTCCGGCGAGGGGCAAACCGGCATCGTAATTGATTTCAATGATCCTTCTCTTGCCGGTCGCATGGCATTG
>JABSOG010000621.1 GCA_013216025.1 Algicola sp.
CGCCGCCAAAGGCGCGGCACAAAACGCCTATGCACCTTACAGCAAGTTTCACGTAGGCGCTGCGGTTGCCTGTGAAGATGGCGAAATCGTTGCTGGTTGCAACGTCGAAAACGCCTCATTCGGCCTGACCATTTGCGCCGAGCGCAATGCCATTGCCGCAGTGGTAGGGCAGGGCAAACGCCCAGCGAGTCTATTGGTTTACACCCCGCTTAAAAAAATACTGGCCCCTTGTGGTGCCTGTCGACAGGTTATCGCCGAGTTTATGGCGCCTACCGCCGAGGTCATATTGACCAACTGTGACGGCGAGTCTGAAACCTGGACTGTAGAACAACTATTACCGGCGGCGTTCACCCCCGGTGCACTGAACGAGAAATAAACATGATATTGCCACAAAACATCATCCGCAAAAAACGTGATCAAATAGAACTCAGCAAAGCCGAAATCGAAGCCTTTGTCGACGGCCTGACCAACAAAACCTTCACCGACGCCCAAGCATCGGCCATGGCCATGGCGATTTACCTCAACGGCATGAGCACCGACGAAATCGTCAACCTCACTACCGCCATGATGAACTCAGGCACCGTGATGAACTGGGAAGGCGCAGTAGATGGCCCGGTAGTTGACAAACATTCAACCGGCGGCGTTGGCGATAAAGTCACCCTAATGCTGGCCCCGATGGTCGCCGCTTGTGGCGGATACGTGCCGTCAATCACAGGTCGTGGTTTGGGTCACACCGGTGGCACCGTAGACAAACTCGAATCAGTCAAAGGCATCAACATGCAGCCTGACTTGGTTAAGCTGAAAAACCTAGTTTGCGAACTGGGCACCGCGATAATCTCGCAAACCAGCGAACTGGCCCCGGCTGACGGCAGACTGTATTCACTCAGAGACGTCACCTCAACGGTAGAATCAATTCCGCTGATCACCGCGTCAATCTTGTCGAAGAAATTGGCCGAAGGGCTCGACGCCTTAGTGATGGACGTAAAAGTCGGCACTGGCGCAATGATGAGCAACATTGATGACGCAAGAGAATTGGCCCGAAGCATCGTAGATGTGGGCAAAGGCGCAGGCATGAAAACCGAAGCGCTTATAACCGACATGAACCAAGTACTGGGGCACACCGCCGGTAACGCATTAGAAATCATCGAAACTCTAGATTATTTGAGTGGCAAGCAGCGCGAAGCAAGACTGCACGAAGTCGTGATGGCCCTTGGCGCCAGAATGTTGCTAACTACAGGTTTGGCCAAAGACGAAGCCGAAGCTAAAACCAAGTTAGAAAAAGGATTAAGCAGCGGCAGAGCGGCGAAAATATTCGCCGATATGGTGGTCAAACTGGGCGGTCCGGCAGATTTGTTCGACAACCCGGGTAAGTATCTGGCCAAAGCCAAAATTATCCTGTCGATTCAGGCACCAAAAAGCGGCTACCTGTCGAAAATGGACGCCAGAGCAGTTGGCATGATGATAGTGAGCATCGGCGGCGGCAGAATCGACCACAACAGCGCCGTCAATCCTGCGGTTGGTTTGACCGAAGTATTGCCACTGGGCAGCTATGTAGAAGAAGGCCAGCCATTGGCCATGCTGCACATCGACGACGAATCATTGCTTGATGGTGCTATACAAGAGTATCTTGATGCGATTGTTATTGCTGATGTTGCGCCAGTTGCAACGCCAGTTGTGTTGGAGTTGATTCAATAAAGCTCTGCCTATGTTCGCTTAACCGCGCCTGGTAGGAACGAGCTCTAGCTCGCGATGAAAGATGAAATCTTTCTAATTCATGTGGTATATGCTTGGATTGGTGTGATTGACCTTCGGTCAATATCGCGAGCTGGAGCTCGTTCCTACCGGGGTATCCCCAACTTTGATAAGCTTGCTCACGGGGTTTAAAAATCTATTTCTTTTTTAGAAAAATTCAACGTCACATCAAATCGACTTAAAAGGTCAGTGTCTATGAAGCCGTTTATGCCATAGTCAATGTTTAGGTCACCAAACTCGATATCAACATTTTGAAGTGTGTCTGTTTTCAACGATGAATTCATCAGCTGTCGTTGGCCACGAATATAGTACATCTTCACCGCGTTTGTTGTGTACCCTGTATGCACTGCGGATATCATTGCCATTCTCAAATACCTCAATAACAGTGCCGCTGACGATTTTGCTTTTAAACTCAGATATTTTCTCTTCAATAATATTACCAAGGAGGACGAATCTATTCGGATACTGCTTGTGGATGTCTGCCCATTTCATATTAGTCTCGTTTGAAAATCTACCGATGTATGAGTTCGATACTACCAACTTTTACCCTTGGGGTTACCGGCAAATGGGGCTTGATATTCACCCCCGTTGTTCTATTTACCCATCAATCCGGCGATTGCCATCACCACCAATAACCTCATCCACCAATTTTACCAAATCAGGCCATTGTTCAGTTATCTGCGGTCTATCGCCCAGTGCAATCAAACCATCATACACATCTGCGTGCCCCGAAGGGGTTACGGTAAATTGCCATAACGAAGAGTGATTAGAAACAGTGCTGCTCATTGTCAAAATAACCCTGATTTGTTTAGGTTTAATGCCGACAGTAACTGGCAAAACCAACACCTGCTGAGTCAGTGATTTTAAGAACAAATGAACAAATGCCACACGCTCTTCAGTGCTTTGTAGTGTCTTGTAAGCTTGCGAATAGCGCTTGTTCAGGTTCATCGCCGTTTTGTCTGGAAAATAGCCCGGTAACAACCGCTGGTCTTTGCGACCATGTGAAAAATGGCCAAAACAATAGGCTGTCGACAAAAAAAGCGGCTCATCAACTGGGGTCAACGTGGTCTTTCGTAATGATTTTTCAACAGCACGATATAAAGGTAGGTATGGGCACTGTACTTTGTTTATTCCTGCTTGGGCTTTGTCCTCTTGGTCATATTGACTGTATTGGTCATTGTTCGCCAAGCCACTTTGACTACTAAGCAATAGCAGCAATATGAAAGACAATCGACTTAATTTATTCATTGTTTATCCTTATTATTTTAACAAAACCAATCGTTATGGAAAATCGGCGTGACCGCCCTCAGACCAGCAATACATCATGTCGGCACTTGTACCATCTGGATAGTACATGGTCATGCAAGTTTCTAATCCAGGCAGAATAGGGCTGTCTACCCACATCATGCTGCATAGATAATAGTTACAAGAATCCATTTCATTTTTTTCAGCCCAATCTTTCCAATCTTGCCAAGTTATAGTGCCACCACCACTGCCGCTGCAGCCACCATTCGAACCATCATCGCCTGACACGCTACAATCTTCTTGGGTAGGGTCTTGTATGACTGTTTCGATAGGGTCACTTGTTTCACCACTACGGGCCTTTATTATATTTTTTGCCAATGCAAACAGCTCTGGCCAATTATTTCTAAATTTCGGATGCCTTGGCAGTGCCATCAATCCATTATAAACAGCAGAGGGATCTGACAAAGTGATGTTTATTTGCCACAACGTCGCCCGGTTACCTGAATAGTCCGAACTTTTAAGGCCTACCTTTATTTGTTTTCCAGAACGATTTGCAGTCACCGGAAAGACCAATGTTTTACGAGTGAGCTTTTCTAAAAACAAGTGAACAAAAGCAATGCGTTCTTCGGTGGATGTCAGGGAGTTATACGCAACAGCATATCTTCTTTGTATTGACATGATCTGTTGATCGTCATAAGTACCTGCTTCTTGATTTGTTGTTTGGTTGTCAGTTTCATTATAGCCAAAACAATACAGCGTAGATGAAAACAATGGATCATCAACGGGTGTTATTGTTGTTATTCTGGAGTTTACATCTAAGTGGCGATACAGCTTATCGTTTTGGCAGTTTTGAGGGGGGATTTGCTCGTCGGCGACCGCGTCATTCATTATGAGATTTGAAAAAACTAACGTGGCGAAAACAATCGCGAGAATCTTGGCAGGCGCTAGCAGAATGGGTAGATGACGAACAGGCAATATTAGATTTTGCCTTTCCTGATGGCCTGAGCGAGGCAGATCAAACCCTGTTGTTAGACGATTTGGCAATACTAAAATCACAACCTTGGTCAATGCAAAAGTGCATCGCTACCGTGTTGGATGACTGGCCAGCAGACCAACCGACCAAAGATTTCAGCACCGCCCGTTATGAGCAGGCCGCTATTGCTGAATGTGAGCGGGTGTTGAAGTTGTGAAGGGGTAGGCATCCTTAGAATGCGGCATTGATAATTATTCGTTCTACAGTTTGTACATAACGGCAAACCCAGCGGGTAGGAGCGAGCTCCAGCTCGCGATAAATGGCGCAGCCATTTCAAAGGTTGACGCAATCCGTAGCCATATTAGATTGTGGATTAATCTTGAGGTTTTTTGGCCGTTGGCCAAAATCGCGAGCTGGAGCTCGCTCCTACCTTAAAGGTTATGACTCCAACCATATTGCATCCCATAATGGATAATCGCCAATATGCTCTACCAAACCGGCCCGTAGGGGGTTGGCTACGATATAACGGCTGAATTTGATTATATCGTCTGATTTTCTGAGCGTACGTTCGTAATATCCGCTCTGCCACAGCGGGGCACCAAACCGCTGTGCGCTGAATGACTTAACACTTTGCATTATCCGGTGCAATGATCCCTGCTTGAGTTCGAACAGCCAATGAATATGGTCAGGCATGATCACAAATGCCAGTGTTTGGGTTTTGCCTTGCTCATCCTGATACTGCATGGCTTTTACTACCTTGCGCGCCAGCGCGAAATCATGGAAATAGCAACAACGTTGATGGGTGGCACTTGTAATACAGTATATTTGGCCTGTGCTGGAATAGCGGTGAGTACGTAGCTTATGTCCTTCTTGCATAATAACTTCCTTGTTGATGGTATCTTGACTCTAAAAGCATAGGTTGCAAAATACTGTTCTGCAATTTGGTTGCGATCCCTGCCTATCCAAAGAGCGAAATCCCCCCCGGCTGCTATGCTTAAATAACACCTAACAGCACCTATTAACGGTTAAAAACAATTGTCAAATCAAGTGGTTGAAAAAGAACCTGAGTCTGTTGGTTTAATCAAAAACCAACTGCTCAACACCTGCGTCAGAGCAATGGCCATTTTGGCGGTGCCTGCCGTTGGGGCGTCGTTGTATCGCGCGGTTACTTTGGGTTTTAAACCGGTCATGCTTGCTCATGTTTTACTGACACTATCGCTGATTTTCATCTGGTTAAAACAAGATTCGCTCAGTTTTAAACTGCGGGGCGG
>JABSOG010000622.1 GCA_013216025.1 Algicola sp.
GCTTTCGGCAGTCTGCACCCACTGATGATTACGTATTAATGTTGGATGAAGACGATGATCAAATTGTTTTTCACCAATGGAAACGCACGGGCGAACTGAAACCCGCACAAGGCAAGTTTCAATGTGATGCACCGATTAAACATCAAATGGCCCATGGCGTGAAATTGTGGGGCGAATTCAACTACCAGCAGCAAATCGAAATATTGGCAGATGATTTGGCGCTAAGCACAGACAAAACCTGTATTAGCTTTGGCACGGCGAGTTTGGGCGAAAAAGATGTATGGCTTTATGACGAAGTTTTAGGGTTTTACCAGACGCTATAGTTCTGCGCCCGGTAAACGGCTGCCTATTCGGCAGTGAATGCAAATTAAAGGATAAAAAAATAGGAGGTAAATCATTGGATAACTCACAACAAGGATTGTCGGCAAAAATTGTCGACTACATTGCTGCCCGAGGGCAGGACAAGCTTGAAAAGCTGGATAAAGACATCGACAAATTAAAACTGTCGGCTAACCCGGCAGATCAAGCAAAACTCGAAAAACTTGAACAAAAACGGCTTGATGAGCGGGAGAAGTTTATACCCGCGAACTGGCTAACTGATGCAGCCAAAAGGGCAGGGCAGCTACAGCTTGTTAGTCACGCCCCAAAATTCATTCATTCAGATGCAAGGGCAACTGGCGTATTTGCCCTTAACAGCAAAGCTGATGTTGATGGCACTATTAGCACCGCCAATATTCAGCGACCTGCTGTAGATGTCATCGGCAATGCGGCTGCATTGGATGTTGGTAAATTATTACAGCTTGAAGATGAAGGCAAAGCGTTGATTGATTATGTTGCTGCCGATGACCCATCGCCATTGTTGCCCATTGCACAAAACGACGAACAAGCAACACAATGGTTGGCCGGTTTCAAACGGGCCATTTGTGTTGATAAAGTGACATCCCACAAATTAGCCAAGCAAGTATATTGGCCGCTAGATGGGGGTGATGACGCACAGCAATATCACTTGTTGGCACCGTTATATGCAACGTCACTGCAGCACAGCATCTATGAAACAATCAATAGCACTCGGTTTTCTGAAACCGCCAAAGCAGCAAAAACGGCTCGCAAAGAAAAAATACTAAGTGATGTTGGCGTGATTAATTTTGTCGGCATTGCCGAGCAACACTTTGGTGGTACCAAACCACAAAACATCAGTCAATTGAACTCACAACGGTACGGCAAAGCTTACTTGATGGATGCATCACCACCGAGTTGGCAAACTATCGCAAAACCCCCATTAAATGTGAAAACCATTTTTGCTGGCATATTTAACCACCGGGCTGGTAAACAAGGTAGGGCGCTACGCCACTATCTTGAACATGTCTTTAAACAGCAAAGCGTCAAAGCAATCAGAGATGAAAGAGCTGACCGTATCGATCAGATTGTCGATATATTGTTTGCGTATGTTGGCGAGATTCACTTGTTCGAGCCCGGTTGGACTGCCAGTGCTGATTGCCAATTGTCTGATGCAGAGCAATTGCTGTTGGATCCTAAAAGAAGGGATAGCGATGAGAAGTTTGAACTTAAGTGGGATAAAAAAGATTGGCCTGAAGAAATAGCCGCCAGCCTCGCGCGATGGATTAACCGGCAACTTGAAGGTGTGAAACATAAAAGCGAATTGCTGGCACCCGGTGATGTTGAACTGGTGCAATGGAAAGTGTTGATTGCCCAAAAATTGCGTGTGTTAAAAGACGATTTTCGTGAATTCTATATTGATTGCGACGACAAGGAGCACAACTAATGGACGGAGTATTGATTTTACGTCATGTGTCGGTGCAAAACGCTAACGCGATAGCAGGCACCACTTGGGGTTTTCCGGCCATTGCCAATTTTTTGGGTTTTACCCACGCCTTGCAACGACAATTTGCTGCCAAAAGTGACCTGACAGAATTGGCGTTATTGGGTTGTGGCATTGTTTGTCATAGTCATCAAGTGCAGGCACATAAAACCCACGAATATGCAGACCATGTGTTTGCATTGACTCGTAACCCGCTGGATAAAACAGGTAAATCGTCCTCTTTTGTAGAAGAAGGGCGAATGCATATGGATGTGAGTTTGGTTATACCGTTTGAGGCCTTTATTGAAGGTAAACATGAGCGAATAGCGATTGAAAGTGTCCTCAAAACACTAGCGCTTAGATTGCGCTTGGCTGGCGGTACTATTCTTGATATCAAAAAAGCAGAACTTTGGACTGCTAAAGATGATGAGGAAGAAAATACCAAACTCAGCAGACGCATAATGCGCAGCCTCTTGCCGGGCTTTGCCTTGGTCAGCCGACAAGCAGCCCTTGCTGAACATCAACAAACCCGCAAAGAACAACCCGGTACTTTGGCCGACTACGATTGCCCGTCTACCGACATGCAAGCTTGGCTTGAATTTTCATCATTAACCGCCAAACCCTTGGGTAATAATGATAATGATGAGCAAGCCGCAAAAACCGAATGGGCATTAGAGAAACGACCATATACCGGCTGGTTGCGGCCTATTGCCGTGGGTTATAAGGCGATATCTCCGCTTTATCAGCCCGGCGAAGTGGCCAACGTTCGCGATGGCGAAACCCCGGTGCGATTTGTCGAAACCCTTTATTCGTTAGGCGAATGGTTAAGCCCGCACCGCATCAAACGCATAGAACAACTGTATTGGTATTACCGGCAAGACGAAAGCCGGGGTTATTACCAGTGCACCAACGACTATTCGGCTACTCAGCCACAAACAGAATCAGCTTAAAAAACAAGGAACATTATCATGGCAACGACAAAATTAACGACTGCATCGGTATTGGCATTTGAACGCAAACTGTCAAATTCTGACGCCCTGATGTACAGCGGCAACTGGGCCAATACAGCCAGCGCAAGCGATTGGCAGGTCATTGCGGTCACAGAGAAATCAGTCAGGGGTACTATTTCGAACCGTCAGAAAAATGCTGTTCAAAGTGACCCGGGCAAACTCGACGCCGAAGTACAAAAACCCAACTTGCAAACGGTAGATGTCGCCGCATTGCCGTTTGAACACGACACCTTAAAAGTAGCTTTTAGCTTGCGTATATTGGGCGATTTATTTTTGCCTTCAGCCTGTAACTGTCAGGATTATCAAACGGCGTTACAGAACACCATTAACAGTTATATCGAAACCGCCAAATTTGAAGAGCTGGCGCTGCGTTATGCTGCCAACTTGGCCAACGCTCGCTTTTTGTGGCGTAACCGGGTAGGAGCCGATGCCGTACAAGTGCGGGTTAAACACATCGAAGACCAAAAAACAGTAGCCGAGTGGGTATTTAACGCTCACGACTTTGACTTGCGCAGTTTTGATCACAGCAGTGATGATTTGGTCGCATTAGGCAAAGTGATCCAGCAAGGGCTGTTGGGTGACAAATTCGCCTTTTTAAAGGTCGAAGCTTTTGTGCTATTGGGTGAAGGACAAGAAGTATTTCCGTCACAAGAATTGATTTTAGACAGCAGCGGCAAAGGCAAAAAGAGCAAAACGCTTTATCATGTGGCAGACGTAGCGGCAATGCACTCGCAAAAAATCGGCAACGCACTGCGTACAGTCGACAACTGGTATAACCAAGCTGCCGATTTTGGGCCGATATCTGTAGAACCGTTTGGTTCGGTGACCAACCGTGGCAAAGCTTTTAGACAACCAAAAGAAAAGATGGATTTTTACACCTTGCTCGACGGCTGGGTATTAAAAGGTGAGGCCCCAGCGATGGAGCAGCAACATTACGTGATCGCCAATTTAATTCGTGGTGGTGTATTCGGCGGCAAAGGTGAGTAGGAGGTTTTATGGATCACCATATTGATATAACACTGCTGCCCGATGTCGATTTTATGCCAAACATGTTGCTGGGGGCTTTGTATAACAAGCTGCACCGGGGTTTGGTGACGTTGCAAACTAATCGAGTTGCGGTGAGTTTTCCAAAATACCAAGGCAAAGGCAGCAAAAGGCACTTGGGTGACGTATTGCGTCTGCATGGCAGCAAAGAAAACTTGCAAGCGTTGATGGACACCAGCTGGTTAAGGGGGATGAACGATCACATCGATAAAACCGAAATACAGCCAGTGCCCGCAGACCACCAGCACTTGAAAGTGAACAGAGTGCAATGCAAAAGTAATGTTGAACGCCTACGCGCCAGATATATGAAGCGTAAGAATGCGAGCCGGGAAGAAGCAGTAAAAGCCTTGCCCGATTCGGTCGAACAAATCCTAGAGTTGCCTTTTATTCATATAAAAAGTGCCAGTACAGGACAGCAATTTCGCTTGTTCGTTAATCAAAGCACAGTCGAACAAGCAAACCCAGACGCCACGTTCAACTGTTATGGCCTGAGCCCACAAGGCACAGTGCCCAGCTTTTAAAAAGCCTGCCGCTGCCTATAAGCCTGTGTTGATTGCTAACACGGGCTTTACTGCGTTTATTGGCGCTGCTCTTTAACAAGTTGATGATTGTATTTATTACTGCCGAATAGGCAGCGTTTAACCCTTTTTATTTGGGGTTTTGTAAGTTATTGATTTATATAGGGCGATGTTTAATGCTTAAAAAGAGGGTTTTTATGGTTGGTTTGGCGTAAGTTACTTATTTACAAGGGAATACCGTGTTATCGTTCTAGTTCACTGCCGGATAGGCAGCTTAGTAATCGCCGCCAGCGTGAGTTGGATAAAAGCAAAAGTTCACTGCCGGATAGGCAGCTTAGTAATGTTGTGTTAGTACGGGTCGAATCCCAGTTTTGTTCACTGCCGGATAGGCAGCTTAGTAATTCAATGCCAAATATGACAAGCGGTTGTTGGAGTTCACTGCCGGATAGGCAGCTTAGTAATATTAACAGATGAACCATACCGCCCCCTTATTGTTCACTGCCGGATAGGCAGCTTAGTAAAAATCCACCCAGACCCGGAGGCCTGAAAATGCGTTCACTGCCGGATAGGCAGCTTAGTAAGACACGCAATAAGAAAAGTTAGTCGCCACCCCGTTCACTGCCGGATAGGCAGCTTAGTAACATGAGTCTGGTCGATTTGACGATGGGAAGGCGTTCACTGCCGGATAGGCAGCTTAGTAATGTGGGAAAAACACAAAGGTAAGTGACATGTTGTTCACTGCCGGATAGGCAGCTTAGTAAACTTGCGTAACGACCTAATGGAAGAAGGTTTCGTTCACTGCCGGATAGGCAGCTTAGTAAGCCAAGAAAATCGGCGCTTTCGAGCTGCT
>JABSOG010000623.1 GCA_013216025.1 Algicola sp.
GTGAGATCTTTTGACTGTCATGGCCGTAGGCCAACCCAGCGGTAGCGAACAGTGGACTCCTAGGATGGATTTGAAAACCTACCGCTTCTTCACCTCAAGACTTTCTTCATGACTGATAAGCCAGCGATTGCCCACGCGTCTTAAGCTGAGGGCTTTGAGTGTGCTGTTGCCATAATTCGGGGTTTGGTAATCTAGCCAAAACTCAACATCTACGATGTTTTTTGTGTGTTTGGTGAACGTAAATCCCCGGGGTTTGAGTTTGATCCAGCCGGGTTTGTTGATCCGCCTCACCCGCTTTTCTTCCCAGCTACTTCTTGACGCGCTGCTTTTGGGGGCATATCCGGGCATGTAGGCACTGAAATAACCCATTAAGTCTTTTTGCGACCAGGCATCGGTCCAGTCTGTCAGGGTGTCGACCACCAAAAGCTGTTCTTTGCTGAATCTTCTGACTAGCGGATTGGCTGCTTGCAACGGGTTTTCTGCCGACTCTATTTTGGCAAGCGCTTGTCCGGTAATTTGGGTTTTCATCTCGGTTTGTTGAACGGCAGTATGTTCAAGAGTCGCTTTAGTGTTCGATAGTGTGGTTTTGGCTTGGTCTTTTTTATCCACCACTTGCTCAATAACACCAACCGTGTCGGTGACCTTGGTTTGGATGTTTTTGGTCAAGGTGGTGACAGCCTCAATCGGTTGTTTATTGTTAACCAATGGGGCGACAATCTCCGGCAATCCTGTTTTGATCACCGCTTTGGGCTTTACTCGCCCGGTCAGTAAATCGGCCATTTTTTTGCTCACCAGATGAGTGGGGATTTTGCTGTCGGGCATATGCACCCGGACTGAATAAAGCCGGTCGTTGTAAATCTCAAGTGAGAAGGGCAGTGGGCTGTAATCCCATAAATGGGCATCGTTTTTACCGCCGTTTTTGCCGCCGTTTTTACCGTAAGCGCGTCGAGCCTTAGGATATCCGAGGGTCGCAATGACCTTGTCTCGTTTGTCACCCAGTTGTAACCCCGAAAATAACAGCGCCTGTGGCGAGCGATTGCCAGTCAGTTGTACGGCAATGATGCGGTTATCTTTATGGCTAATCACCCAATAGGCGGTACTGTATTGATAAATTCTCAATGGATAAACGGCGTCAATGCTGCGGTCTTTTTTGGGCAGTGAATGCCATGGGGTGCCAAGTTGTTCTTTTAGCTTGTCAAAATCACCGCCAATGGTGATGTCACCAATACTCAGGCAATTGATATTTTGTGTGTCTTCACAGTTGATGCGCTTATCAGCGCCGGATTTGAGTTGGCCTGATTTGAAAAACTCGGGTGGCGAAGGTTTATCTTCTAAAGTCGTGGTTTGAGCCATAGTGATGCAAGGCACAAAGGCCATTATGAATAAACACAGTGATTTGATTTTCATTGGCTAGGTTATTGTTACCATATTAAGTGGACGGATATTAGCAAACTGTCGGGGTGTTTACCATGGCTATAGCTTAGCGATTTACCCAAATACTCACTGCCTTAACAATTTAATATTGTGCTCTGTGGTTATGACCCAACGCCCGTCTTGTTGAATCCACTCCAACTGCTTGAGGGTTTTATCTTGGTAATCGGGCGCGGCGTATGACAACCAAAACTGGCTGAATATGCGCTGATCACTGGTGTTCATGATTTGAATGTCATCGATATTAACCGTGATCCAAAGCGGGCGAATAATGCGTATCATCCGTTCTTTGCGCCATTGCGGATGGCTGGTTTTATCGTTTGGGGTAAATTGTGAAGTGTAAGCTGAGAAAAAACCATCAACGTCTTGCGCCTGCCATGCACTTGCCCACTGCGCAACGGCCTGTTCTATTTGCGCCTTGGGTGGCGGGATGAGAGTGGTTGGTTGCGCTTCTTTTTCTTGCGATTCAACTTCTTCCTTAACTTTTTCCTCAATTACTTCTTTAGCTTCCACCTTAACCTCAGGCAGCAAAGCGGTAGCTGTCTTTTGTTGAACTGGCACTTGGGCTGGATCTTGAACGAATAGGTCATCAGGGACTGGCTTGCTTTGCTCTTGCACTTTTGCTGTGTATATCACTGGATCAATCGTTGGCTGCACAGGATAGTTGTACAAAAATAGACTGACTAGCGCTGCCGTCAAAACACTGGTGGGCAATATTGATTGTGATAATCGGTGGCGTTTCAAAAGGCGGCTAAATTGAGCGTTGTGGCTGATGGCACGGCCAAATTGTCTTTTGCTTAGTTCGCCTGTGCTGCTTTGGCCCGTACTGCCTTGGCCCGAACTGCCTTGTTGGCCTAGCATTTGTGCCATGTTAACCGCAATGCCCGGTTTGCCTTGGCTCAATTTGTACATTAACGACAGCGTAGCAGGCGCCAAATGCACCGAATAACAATCGTTTACCAGCTGATGTAATTGGGTTTTGTTGAGCGGTAATAATTCAAGGCGATGGCTGACCCGTTGCAAAAGCCCACCATATTCGGCCGCGCCCAGTATTTTGTACATTTGCGGGCGTGCGCACAACAATACCTGAATGAGGTGGCGAGTTTCGGTTTGTAAATTGCTGATGAGTCGAATGGTGGTGCAAACTTCTACATTGAGCTGATGGGCATTGTCGATGATCAAAACCGCTTTACGGCCTTGTTGAGCGCGCTCTACCAACCATTGTTCCAGCACGGTCATAAAAGAATATTGGTCGAGTTGGGGTTGCCGAGATTTAAATGCCTGCTGCAAGTCTTTGATTGTCGATGGCGGATTGGCCAAATAAATGACAAAGTCACCGTTCGCTTGGGCAATGGCCTGAAACTCTTGGCACAGCGCACTTTTACCCACTCCGGCTTCGCCTGTTAGGGTGATCAGCGCATCGTTTATCGACAGTGCACTTTTGAGTTGATTGAGCTGCTCATCAAACGGGTCGCCAGCCCAATAATTAAGATCAGCCATCGGTATTGACGTAAAACTGGGCGAGTAACTGTTGGCCCTGTTCGGCCTTGATGCGATAGACCTTGCCATTGCCGTCAATCGAAAAGCGTTTGATCAACTGGTTTTTGGTGATTAGGTAACCCCGGTCTTCGCCGTCATTGATGCGGCGGTTGCCGACAAAACCAATAAAGTTGATTTGTGATGGGCGTCGCTGCTGATGATTGTCTTGGTAACGGATAAGTTTAAGGGTATCGGTAT
The DNA here is from genome assembly GCA_013216025.1 of Algicola sp. GTDB lineage: Bacteria > Pseudomonadota > Gammaproteobacteria > Enterobacterales > Alteromonadaceae > JABSOG01. The sequence goes on from JABSOG010000623.1 coordinate 3,169, forward strand.
CATTGATTGATAGCGTTTCGCCGGGTTTAATGGTTTGTGGCAGACCGTTGAGTTCGACCACCAAATGGGCAACATTCAGCTGCACCGGCGCTTTGCCGTTACCTTTGAGAAGGCTGGCCGTTTGCCCGCTGGTTTGCACCCCTATTTTCACCCCTGTTTGTACAAGAACGCGCCCCGCCAGATATTGATCTTTTAATACCCTGATAGCGGTGGATTGGGTCACTCTGAACGTTTTGCCGATATCATTGAGACTGCTGTTTTGCTCTAAATCGACCATCACGCCACGCTCGTAATTGGTCAACGCTTCGTCAATACGTAGGGTATCACCCACCTCAACGTGGATAACTTCACCATCTTTGTAGGCCACCGGACGCTGGTTGTTGACCGACACCAACAAATAGGCCAGTTTGGGTTTGGCCAACTGTTGGCTGTGGCGCTCGACAATGATGTCAAACTCCTCCAAAAAGGCGTTAACAATCATGGTTTGGTACGTCACCTTTAAATCAAGTGAGCGGATATTTTTGGAGGTTTCAATACCGTAAGATTCTATGCCTTGTTCGTATAGGGCATAAAAGGTGGCCGAGCGGCGCTGTTCTTTGTGTATTGAATCTTGATCTTTGGTGCGGGTATTTTTGTAGTGAAAACGATGATCTGGGTTTTGAACCAGCAGATTGACTTTGTCGACTACCGATTGTGCCCTTTTCCCCAACATCAACATTTTGTCGTTTTTGTTCGATTTAAACTGGTTGCGATCAGTAATAATTGCTTGACCCCAACGCTTAGGGTTGGCCAGTTCTGATTCCCATTCGGGGCGATAAAAACCGTAACCATCGTGCAGGTTTAACAGCACATCCGATTTGGCTATTAATGATTTGAGTATAGAAACGATGTCATCTTCGTAGATATGCTGGTGATGTTGCGCCGATTTGTCGACAAAAGTCCGGTTCATGTCGTTATTGATACCGCGCTTGTTATTGACAATCGCAGGCATGTTAGCCCGGGGCACCACAATAAGATTGCCTTTTTTCAACCGGGTGTCGGCAAACAGGTCGGCGGTGACATAACCGCCGGGTTCGTTGTGCATTCCGCCGATGATCAGCATGGTCTTGCCGGGTTGCTCGCCTTTTATTTTATAAACGTGCAACTCGTGGTCGGTATTTTCAAAATGGATGACATGCTGGCTTTTAGAATGGGCCGCAACGCTGCCAAAGCTCGCCTGTAAAAATACCGTTAATGCGAAAACTCGCACACACACCAGCACGAAAGAGCGGAGACAAAAAGATAAGCGGTTCATTTATGGTCTGCCTTTGGAAGGTTTGCCTTCGTAGACGACCTTCCAGGTGTCATTTTCTTTGCGCCAGTATTGGCGTTTGCTGTGACTGCCGTTGTAATTGTCACTTTGATATTTTTGTTGGAACGAGGCGACCAGCATTCCTTTGTCGTCTGGGTAGGTGAATAGGCTTAGGTTGGCGACTTCAATTTTGATAAAAGATTTGCGCTTGTTGACCTTTTCTTTGCGTTTTGACCAGCTGTGGTAGGTGTCACGGCCATTTTTAAAGTCGGCAGAGTAGTTGGTCATGTATTGATCGTTGTCGAGACTTTCCCAGTCGGCGGCCCATGTGCTGATCAGGTTATTGAACTGTTGTTGTTGCTTATGCCACTGTTCTTTGGATATCCATTGGATGTTGCGACCGATGATAACCGGGGTCGATTTGATGTCGACCAGTTTGTCGAGTTCGGCAAAATCAAAGTTGGTTAACGAAATGCACCCTTCACTGGCCTGAGGCGGGCGGCTGTAGGTTTCGATAGGTGAGCCGTGCAACCAGATACCATTGCCGGTTTTTTTCAATTGACTGTCCCAGGAGTTGGGGTAATTTAGGGGAAATGCACCGGCACCATATTTTGATGGCAGCCTGGAGGCGGGGATACGCTTGGTGACAAAATAGACCCCAATTGGGGTTTTGTTGTCGCCAGATACCTGCTTGTCGGCACCCGCCTTGCCGCTGGAGGCATAATAATCTTTGATAAGTTTAGGGATTCGTTTGTCTTTGGAGAATATGTACAGTCGTGAT
>JABSOG010000624.1 GCA_013216025.1 Algicola sp.
CCAGATACCTTTGCTACCGCAGCGTTCACCGCAGACAGTGGCTTTCACAGTGAACAAAATCTTAAATTCATGGCTACAACGGGTTTAGACACTTACATTGCGGACACGAAATTTAGAAGTCGAAATCCATTATTTAAAACCAGTGAGACTTATCACACTGAAAAAGAAAAACGACGATTAAAACGCAGTAAAGGTAGGCCACGATTATTCAGTTCAAAAGACTTTCATTTTAATAAAGACCAAATGCAATGCCGTTGTCCTGCGGGTAAATCGATGTGGTTGAGCTGTAAAAACATTGAAAGTAACGGTAAAAAATACGTTCGGTTCGCGGGTTACCTAAAAGGCTGCAACACATGCCCATTACAGCGACAGTGCATGCAAAAGCCTCCACAAGACAAAGGTCGGTAAGTTCAATTTTCAATCAGTGATGAGAATCAACTATCTTATACGGATAAAATGCGAATAAAGATCGACAGCAGCATTGGCCGACGACAATACAGTAAACGGTTGGGGATGATTGAACCGGTGTTTGGCAATATCACGGTGAACAAAGGCATGAATAAATTCACCTTGAGAGGAAAAGGTAAAGTGAATGCCCAGTGGCAGATGTATTGCCTTGTCCATAATATAGAGAAACTTCGAAATAGCCTTCATTGAAGGGTAAAAGACCACAAATCCAGCCTAAAACTATCAATTAAGCGTTCTGCATGTACTAATTCACCACAAAGTCCTTTGTCACCGACCGTTCAGTTAATGATTGAAAATATGAACAATCTCAACTATTGTCTTCATATATTAAAAATTTAGGCTGAGAACGGTTAATTCTACAGCCTCGTTAGGTTAATAAGCATGAGTAGCAAGATGAGGTTACGAGCACCCACAATTCCCTATGCACCGAGGTCAATTCAAAAAGGTACGCCCCTGAAGGTTTTGCTCAACCAAGGGGCGATAGAGTGCCTAGCCCAAAACATTCTATATGTTCACAAAGATTTTGAAGCCAAGAAATTCTGTGAGTGTGCGCTCACAGATATAGAGCGGCTTGAGTTAATGCAACGTGGCCAGCACATTGCCAAGGCCCTGCATCAATTTCTGCCCAGCAACTATTCAGAGGCAGTTGCAATTGTCGTTGCGTCATTTACACCCGAGCAAACAGAAGCAGAGAAATTTGGGCTGGCGGAGTTTTTCTATCTTCCGCACAGCTTCTTCATTTCTGAATATGGGCAAGATAAAAAATTCAACAACGGAAAAGACCCCTTTGAAACATCAATGGGGGCATTGCACGCATTAACAACAAGGTTTACGTCAGAGTTTGCAATTCGCACGTTTCTCATCAAACAGCAAGAGCGCACGTTGCTAGAAGTTTCAAAGTGGTTAAATGATCCTAACCCGCATGTAAGGCGGCTCTGTACTGAGGGTACGCGCCCGAAATTACCTTGGGGCAAACGCATTCCCTCGTTTATCTCCAACCCAGAACCAACACTGCACATACTGGAAACGCTAAAAAACGATGAATCTCTGTATGTTCGCCGCAGTGTCGCCAATCATCTTGGGGACATCGCAAAAGACCATCCAGAAGTTGTATTTGCAATCTGTGAACATTGGTTACAGGCAAGTGCATCCAAAGACCTACAGTGGCTTATTCGTCATGCGATTCGTTATCCCGCAAAAAAGGGTGATGCGCGAGCACTGAAAATCCGTGCTGTGGCAAAGGAGTGTTAGTTTACGGTACTAAAGAAATGGCCTAACAAACATGTCAGCCGGACAATTTTTTGCTACGCGTTTTTGTGCATTTCGCTTCGCTACATTTTTGCACAAAATTACTCCACAAAAAACTGCCGGTTACATGGGCGTTGGTGCTGTAGAATTTATCAAAAAAGAACGTTTTTACGTTCTTTTTAAGTTATTACAAATTGTTTGAATATTAAGCTTTAACCTCGATCCCGTCTGTGATCTAATGGTTATTATTCACCCTGAGTGAAACGAGATGGCCAACTACAAACCCGACTTATCCTGTCAAAATAAAATTCATACCAATAGATTTCTCTCAACAAATTGTGCCCGGTACATTTGAATGTGCTTTAGCTTATATCATTGATAATAATATTTATTTGTCAGGTTTTGATAAATGTTTTTTCAGCAACAAAAGTCAAACGATAAGAACGGTGCTGCGGCTTACCTGCCAACGGTGATGCTAAAAATTATATTATTCGGATATTCACGCGGGTTAATCACCAGTCGCCGCATTGCTAAAGCCTGTTAAACCAATATTATTTTTATGAGCTTGCCGGGTGACGGACAGCCACATTATTAAGCTTTTTGTCGTTACTTAAAATCCACATAATATTCCACACCGAAATATTAAGTAGTGATAGCTGATGGCCGCGATTATAAAAAATCGCAGCTAAATTAGAGGGCGTCGCACTAAAATCAACCTGTTGACCAATAATTATCGCTCGTAGTTGATCTGGGTTGTTCCAAGGGATGCATTTAAATTCAATATCTTGATCTGTGAGGCTCTGATTCGCAGTCATCACCGGCCACTGAGGGTTAATTGCTTAACTTGTGCTTGAGCCACCATTGCACAACTGAGTAGCGTAGTTAATAGCAGTAGTCTCGTCATCAAACTGTCATGGTACTTTAAAAATAATGACACAAACCATCGTTATTATTTTTCGGTCTTTTGAGTTAGTTATTCTTTTATTGGAGAATTATAAATGGGTTATTCAAAAAAATTATTAAGCGTTGCCGTACCAAGTCTGTTGGCTTTAGCGGTGAGTGCAAGTTTACAAGCCGATGTGTTACCACAATCACAAAAAAACAGTGCTTGGTTTGTCGATGGTCAGCAACAAGTGAAGGACAATGTCACGTTGGCGACAAAAACACGGGCTAAAAATGTCATTTTGTTTGTCGGCGATGGTATGGGTATTTCGACCCTAACTGCCGCAAGAATTCTAAAGGGTCAACGTGCAGGGAATTTAGGTGAAGAAGGCTATTTAAGCTTTGAAAAGTTTCAGTATTCAGCGTTAGTCAAAACCTATAACGTTGATGCTCAAACCCCAGATTCTGCTGGCACCATGACCGCGATGATGTCTGGAATTAAAACCGATGCCGGAGTTGTTGGTGTTGCAGCAGGGGTTGAGCGAGGTAAATGTTCGACTATTAAAGGCAACGAAGTGGTCACTGCTTTACAATTAGCCGAAATAAAAGGTTTGGCAACCGGTGTTGTGTCGACCGCCAGAATTACTCATGCGACACCAGCAGCGACCTATGCTAGCTCGGTTGAACGTAACTGGGAAGATATCTCTGATATGCCAGAAGGCACCAGCGATTGTCAAGATATCGCATTGCAGTTAGTGAATTTTGAACGCAACCTCGAACAACGTTTTAGTGGTGTTGATGTTGATGGTATCGATGTGGTGATGGGCGGCGGTCGTCGTCATTTTTTACCGAAAGACAAAGCGGCTAATTCACTCGATGCCGTCTCAGAAATCGAAGGCGACCGCACCGATGGTCTTAATTTAGTGACGCAATGGCAAACTCAATATCCTCAAGGTAATTATGTGATGGATCAACAGGGATTTGATGCCATCGATACTGAGACAACCACAAAATTATTTGGTTTGTTTAATGAATCACACATGCAATATGAAGCCGATCGCAGCAATGATATTGCAGATGAACCTTCATTGAGTGAGATGACCGAAAAAGCGATTAAGATTTTAGATAATAACGACAAAGGTTATTTCTTAAGTGTTGAGTCGGGTCGAATCGATCATGCTCATCACGCGGGTAATGCGTATAACGCGTTAAACGACACCATCGAGTTTGCCAAAGCGGTTCAATTTGCGATTGATAATACCGATCCATCCGAGACATTAATTTTAGTGACTGCCGATCATAGTCATGTTTTTACCATTGCTGGTTACCCAAAACGTGGCAACCCAATTTTAGGCAAAGTAGTCGGGATAGGCAACACCGAGCCATCAAAAGATGCTAATGGCAAGCCATATACCACGGTTGGTTACACCAATGGTTTAGGTTTTCACGACTTGAATAATGAAACCAATGCCGATGCGGTGTACGACTTGGATCCTGTATCTGGACGTGCTGATATCAGCGATGTTGACACCACCACGCCAGGTTACCATCAGGAAGCGTTAGTGCCACTGGGTTCAGAAACTCACGCTGGTGAGGATATTACCCTTCATGCGCAAGGACCAGGTGCTCAAATGGTTCAAGGCGTCATGGAACAGAACATGGTGTTTCATATCATTAATCAAGCACTGGCATTGACTGAAAAGTAATTAAGGAGAAGCAAATGAAAATGTTTAAATTATCTTGTGTGGTATTAAGTATTGCTGCTCTAACCGCTTGTGGTAGCGATGGTGATACTGGCACTGAAGGTGCTAAAGGCGTTGCTGGTACCAACAGTTTAGTGATTCAAACTAAGTTAGCGATCAATAATCAACATTGCCCTAATGGCGGCATTCAAATGGACAGTGGGCTGGACGCCGACAGCGATAAAAAATTATCAGCGGCTGAAATCAGTGCCACTAATTCTATTTGTAATGCCGGTCGCACGCAGCTTAATGCGGGTGAAGTACTCACTAATACTAACAACCCGTGGTATCAACAGGCGTCATCACAAATGGCGACTGATGCCATGGCGCGAGCTAAGATTAAAACCGCCGCAGGCAGCGCAAAAAATATCATTTTATTTGTTGGCGATGGTATGGGCGTATCAACTGTCACCGCTGCCCGTATTCTTGAGGGGCAACGCTTAGGAAAAACCGGTGAAGAGAACAGCTTAAGTTTTGACAAATTCCCCTTTGCCGGTTTAGCCAAAACCTATAATACCGATGGTCAAACACCCGATTCGGCAGGCACCATGACCGCAATTGTCACTGGGGTTAAATCCGATAAGGGTGTGTTATCGGTTGATGAAAATGTGGAACGTGGTGAGTGCAAGACAGTTAAAGGTAGCGAGTTAATCACAGCCCTTGAATTAGCAGAGATTGCAGGAATGTCGACTGGGGTCATTTCAACAGCGCGGATAACCCATGCGACTCCAGCGGCGACATTTGCCAAATCAGCGGATCGTAACTGGGAAGATGATTCAGATATGCCAGCTGAGGCTATCGCGGCTGGTGGTGAAGATATAGCCTCACAATTGATTAACTTTGAGGCTAATTTGGAAGCACGTTATCCGGGTTTGGATGTCGATGGTATCGAAGT
>JABSOG010000625.1 GCA_013216025.1 Algicola sp.
GCTGACTAGCGGCATTAATTTGTTTTTGCCGAATTTTTTACCACTGAAATAAGCGCCGATATCGGCCGCCCACACAATCATCAATGAAGTAAACAGCAAATTGGCACCAAAGTAGAACTGGCCTTCAAGCTCAATGTTCAATGTTCTAATCGCAATAAACGCCCCCCAAGCAGGCACCAGCGTCAATACGCCCATCAAGCCTTTGACGACCATACTGTGTTGCCACCCAGTGCTGGAACCGGGATAAGAGACAATCAGTGCAGCAGACACCAGCCACCACACAACACCGGCCAATAATATCGATTGATAAGCCAAAAATAACTCACCGGTCGCACTCCACATTGCCCCCACAGGGAACAAATAGGCCAAAGCACCCAGCAAGGCGGCAATAAAAGCGACAAATCCCAGTCTACCCGGGGTTTTATCCAAGCCCATCATTGGGCCCCATTCCCAGGCACCAATCATGATCACCAAAGAACAGAAGATGGCGAAAAAGTCGGTTTCGAGCAAATAGACACACCCTATGGTAATGGGTGCCAATATCAAGCCCGTTATAATACGTTGTTTTAGCAAAAGAGATCCTTAACGATAGTGTCTATTCTTGTTCGATTATCGGGCAAGGTGAAGTGACGGTTTGATTTTTGATTTGCTCGCCGGTAAAGCCAAAGCGTCTTTCGCGCTCAACAAAAGCCCCCACGGCCTCTGTAAAGGCGGTTTCGTCAAAATCTGGCCACAACACATCGGTAAAATACAGTTCGGCATAAGCCGCCTGCCAGATAAGAAAGTTACTGATACGAAAATCACCGCCGGTTCTGATCAATAAATCCAGTGGCGGTTGGTCGGCAAGACACATGTGTTTGTCAATGGCCGCTTCGCTGATGTTATCAACACATTCATTGTTGTCGATACTGTCTTGCGCAGCTTTACGGGCAGCCTGAGCGATGTCCCAGCGACCACCGTAATTGGCGGCAATGTTCAGCACCAAAGCGGTATTGTTTTTGGTCAGTTCTTCGGCCTTTTGAATTTTGGCCTGTAATTTGTCAGAAAAACGACTGGTATCACCCACCACTTTAAGGCGTACATCATTACGGTTGAGTTTTTTAACTTCGTTGTTGAGTACCAATATAAACAGCTCCATCAGGGTCGAGACTTCACCCTCAGGACGGCGCCAGTTTTCGCTGCTAAAAGCAAACAGAGTCAGCGAAGCAATGCCTTTTTGACGGCAGAAGCTGACGGCACGACGCACCGACTCGACACCATTCTTATGGCCCCAAACTCGTGGTTTTCCTCGCTGCTGTGCCCAGCGCCCGTTACCATCCATTATAATGGCCACATGGCGCGGCATCTGGTCAGATGCTAATGTGTTTTGTTCGACTGTCATTGGTCGTACCGAATCAACCCTAGTGATCATAAAAAACGCCGGGTAGTATAACCCACACCGTCTTTTTACTCTATTTTTTTCTTGTTCCACCTAAACCCCGCCAATAACATCAGTAGGAGCAAGCTCCAGCTCGCGATTTTGGCCAACGGCCAAATATATATGGGCCACGTCCACATTTTGAAATAGCTGCGCTATTTATCGCGAGCTGGCGCTCGCTCCTACTACGATTACAAACGCAATCTCGCCCTAACCCCCACCAATAACAGCAATCCAAGCCAATAAAATGACAACGCCCCACCACCGCTTGAGATGGTGGTTGGCGGCACAGGTTCAGTCGTGGGATCTGGAGTTGGCACCGTTACAGTATTGTCCACAATGGTGACCGTGATACTGCTGGTAGAGCCAATGACGGCACCGCCTTGAGGGTTAGACAATAACACTCTAAATGTTTTATTTTGGCTAACCTCAGCGGTTGTGATAGTTATCGATTGACTAGTGTTGTCTTGATCTGGCCAAGTCAGGGTGCCTGAGCTTAAAACATAATCTGTGCCCGCTATTGCGTTTTGATCTTCAGTGGTGAAATCAACGCTAACCTCTAAATCTTGTCCGGCAATTCTGTCGACAGTCACCGTAACAGAATCTCCTTCATCAACGCTTAACTGAGATTCACTGAAGGCGATTGAACCACTAATGACCACATCATCTGCGGTGCCTTTAGCCAGCTCTGCAAGATAAGTGACTGACAATTTTAAAAACTTTGCTGCATGTGTGCGGTCAACACTTTCGTCAGCGTTGCTGTGGATTAATGGATTACTTTGACCAAAAGGTGCCTCAAATGGAAAAGATGCCGGGTAACCCAAATTATCCCATGAGGCATGATCTGAGCAGGCATATCCGCAAATACCAAAATCATAAACCAGCTCAGGCAAGTAGGTATCTATCAGCTCGGTCATAAATAGATTCTGAGCCCCGTTGGTATAGTCGGATATAAAAAGTATATCTACAGCAGAGTTGCCACGATAACCCGTCATATCGAACTGCACCACGCCCTGTACACTTTTACCACTGGCCTGATAATCGTTTGCAATGGCTTGCGAGCCAAACAGTCCTACCTCTTCTGCGGCATAACCGATGATAACCACCGTTTTGTCTGGTTTGTAGTTACTAGTGACAATCGCATTTAGCGTCTCGGTCAGTACCGCGATGCCGGAAGCATTATCATCAGCCCCCGGCGCTCTGCCCGAAACAGGCGCGCTGCCATTGATCGAATCTAAATGCCCTCCGGCTATCACAAATTCATCCGGCGCTTGGGTGCCGGTAATGGTCGCGACCACCGAGGGCTGCGCCCAGCCAATATGATTGTACAACTCAACAGTGATATCTTCTCTACCCGCGGCAATATTCTCCCATGTTTCTTTTATCCATTGCGCAGCGTCCTCGCCAGAATTCACATTGTAATATCGGGTATGAAAAGCAGACAGAGCCGCAACGGTGTCAATGATATGTTCATCATTCAGATGATTTAGCAGTGAATACACGGTGTCACTGTTGTCAATTGTGTAATCAATAGCCACCTGCGGTTTCAATTGAGTCATACGTTGATTGAATTCCACCGCTTTTTGCAATGAATCGTGGGCAAAAAAGCCAGGGCAACGAACAAAATCCTGATGGATTATCTGACTCAACTTGACCAACTGAGACTCAGGTATACTAAGCGTTTCAAATTCAGCACTGACTGATTTAATCGATTTGACAGGGGTCAGGCTGACTGACATCGGGTGGTCTTTTTTTATCTTTTTTAGCACATCAGTGCCGATAGAAATGTAAACCTGTTTACTTGGCGGCGTTGTATGCAAGGATGAAGAAGAAGCAGAGGACTTCGCTTGAGTGAACCCTGCCATACTTGTCAGGGCTATGGCAAGTATAAAGTAAGCTGTTGTTTTCATGAAGAAACTCCAGAAAGATTTAGGTTTAACAACATCTTACGCCAAACGGTCTGTGGCAGCAATTTTGTCGGTTGAAGTGCAGGACTGTGGGATGAAATGCAGGACAGTTAAAAGCGCTATTCACTCACATGACGGATACCGCCAAATTCGTTCAAATCTCACCCGGAGGATGGGACGAGGTACGAGCCGTAGTTAGCGCTTGCGCGTAACCCATCGGTTGTTCGTCGTTAATCGGCAAATGTTGGTAGGGGCAATGGTGGTTTCATCCACGTTTTATTGTTGGGTTCGATGATTTTGATGGGTTGCCCTATAGGGATGTAGTGTAAGGTGTCAGTGCAGGAGCACACTGACTTTACGGCTCGTTCCTCACCTAACCCATCCTCCATATGAGCTCAAAACAGGTCTTATGGAGATCTTGTATATCCTTCGACAACCTTTTACAACAAGACGACCATCTTTTCGGTCGTCTTGCTATTTTCTTAAATATTATACGGTCATCAATTCTTTTTCTTTCACATCAAGCGCACTATCCATGGTCTTAATGGCATCGTCAGTCAGTTTTTGAACTGACGCTTCGGCGTTACGTGCATCATCTTCAGTGATGTCTTTGTCTTTTAACAAAGATTTGAAATCTGAGTTGGCATCACGGCGGATATTTCTGACCGCAACACGGGCATTTTCAGCTTCACCACGAACCACTTTAACGAAGTCTTTACGACGTTCTTCTGTTAATGGTGGCAATGGGATGCGAATCAGCGTACCGGCAGTGTTTGGGTTCAAACCCAAGCTCGACGCCATGATCGCTTTTTCTACCGCTTGTACCAAAGACTTGTCAAATACAGTCACACCCAAAGTTCTGGCGTCCTGAACGTTAACGTTGGCCACTTGGTTCAATGGGGTATCAGCACCGTAGTAAGACACTTTCAAGCCGTCGAGCAGGCTTGGGTGAGCACGACCGGTTCTGATCTTGGCCAGTTGAATGACTAGTGCTTCGGCACTTTTTGTCATCCGGATTTTAGCATCATCAATAATATCTTCAATCACAATAAGTTTCCTGTTTTTTAATTATTTACAGCGTTTCGTGTCAGTCTTTTACGTTCGCTCTTTTGCATTTAGTCGGCATTCAAAGTCGGTGCGTTGGCATCAATTAACGTGCCCTCTTCCATGCCGAGCATCACTTTCATCAATGCCCCAGGTTTGGTCATGTTAAACACACGAATCGGCATGTTATGATCTCTGGCCAAGGTAAACGCGGCCAAATCCATCACTTTTAATTCTTTATTCAGTACATCGTCATAACCCATATGGTGGTACATTTTGGCATCCGGGTTTTTGGCCGGATCTGAATCATAAACGCCATCGACTTTGGTGGCTTTTAAGACGATGTCAGCTTCAATTTCAATGCCACGCAAACAGGCCGCTGAATCAGTGGTAAAAAACGGGTTGCCGGTACCGGCGGCGAAAATAACCACTCGCCCTGATTTCAAGAAACTGATGGCTTCAGCCCAAGTGTAGCTGTCACATATGCCATTCAGAGGGATCGCCGACATCAAGCGAGCATTAACAAAGGCACGGTGCAAAGAATCACGCATCGCCAGACCGTTCATCACGGTCGCCAGCATGCCCATGTGGTCACCCACCACGCGATTCATGCCCGCTTTGGCCAAACCTTCACCACGGAAGATATTGCCGCCACCGATGACCAAACCCACTTGAATGCCCATTTCGACAATCTCTTTGATTTCTTGGGCCATGCGATCGAGTACACTCGGGTCAATAAAAAATAAAAAAGGTGCAACATGGAGTTGTGGAAAATGTTGCGGCATAAATCCGGTGGGAATCCCAACTTACTAATTACTTTGGGAAACGATGGAGCCGATTTTTACCAGCAGTGGCAGACGGAG
>JABSOG010000626.1 GCA_013216025.1 Algicola sp.
GTGACGCTTTTTATGGGCAAACCGTCGAGCAAGTCATTGCGCTTGAGTACTTCGGTACGCTCGGGATTAATAGCCGATATACCCAGATTTCCCCCCAGCCAAAGAGTCCCTGAATCATCTTCGGTGATGGTTAATATGCTTTGTGCGTCAGGATAATTATAGGGCTCAAAAACCCGGATCCTACCACTGTTGGCCTCCATATAAAGCAACTTGGTCCAAGTGGCTATCCAAATCACATCGTTGTGGTCTTTGAACAACACCTTGATACCATCGATTTTTTCAATCTGACCCCTTTGATTGATGTACTGGTCAAAGCGCTTGATTTTACTGCCACCTAAATCAACCTTAACCAATCCGGCATAACGGGTGGCCAGCCACAACAAACCGGTACTATCAAAATGCATGTCACGAATATCGTCAATGGGAAACAACACTTTATTGGCGTTGGACAACAATTTAACAAAACGGCGGGTTTTAGTATCCAATTTCAACAACCCGGTTTGTGTGCCTATCCACAGGTTATTGTCGCGATCGAACAAAAACCGGGTAATGGAGCGGTTGGCCACCAAATTATCCACCGTTAATTCATTGAAAAGACCCGTGTCAGTATTAAAAGAACCCATCCCGACTTCTGTGCCAACCCACAACTCGTCACTTGCCTGTCCAAATGCCAACGTGCGAACTAATGAATGACTGAGTGACTTAGGGTCATTGGGGTCATGGTAAAATCGCTCAAACTGGTGGGTTTGTTTGTCGAATTTGTTCAGGCCTTCACTGGTGGCGAGCCATAAAAATCGGTCTTCAGACTGGGCGATGCTCCACACCCGATTATGGCTGATGGTGGTGTGGTCTGTCTTATCGTGGTTAAAATTAACAAATCGCTGCTCGGCTGACAAATAATGCGTCAAACCGCCGCCATTGGTACCAATCCAAATCTCTCCTTGTTGATCTTCAAATATCACTTGAACCTTGTTATTGCCCAGTGAATGGCTATCACCCTCATCATGTTTGAAATGTTTAATTAAGCTCAGCTGCTCATCATAAAGCGACAAACCTGAGCCCCACGAACCAATCCAGACTTGTTTTTTACTGTCGATAAACACCAGCCCAGCATCCTGAGTGTGTAAAGGAACAGTGCTTTGGGGGCCATCTGAGAACAGTTCGAATTCATAACCGTTGTAGCGAATCAACCCCGAAGGCGTACCCAGCCACAAAAATCCACTGTCATCTTGAGCCATTGAAAATGTGGTGGTCTCGGGCAATCCGTCTTTGACCGAGAAGCGCTTAACGGTGGCATAGGTTGTTTGACCAAAAGCCGGTGGCCAACAACAGGCCATCAAGGCGATTAATAATAGCCAAAGGGAGAAATTGTGGGGACGAGTAGGTAAATGCATCGTAACAGTGTACAACACCCTCGCCTTTTGGGGCACTGGGTTAACACATTATTATTGGTGATCGTTGTATTAAGGGGGCAATGCAAAAATCACTCATATGGCAGATACCACCAAATTCGTTCAAAACTCACCCGGAGGATGGGGCGAGGTACGAGCCGTAGTTAGCGCTTGCGCGTAACCCATCGGTTATTTGTCGTTAATCGCTAAACTGTGGTGGTGCGAATGGTGGCTTCATTGATGGTTTGATGGTGGGTTATGATATGACCCGATGGGTTACGGCTCGTCCCTCGCCTAACCCATCCTCCGTATGAGATAATATCAGACTTTCGCACCAGCCTCGTCAAGGTTAGCGCGAAAGTCCAATTGGAGCGTGATTACAAACGCTCACCATAAATATCCAGCAGAATCGGCTCGCCATAACCAAAGGCTTTGACGTTTTCTAACTGGGTTTTGGCGTCCCCGGCAATCACATAAATCATTTGTTGCTCATTCATGTATTGTTTGACCGTGCTGTGTAACGTGTTCAACGACATATCCTGCACTAACTGCTGCTGCTTTTCGATAAAATCGACCGGCAGCGAGTAAGCACTCATGGCTTCGAGCATCCGAGTTAACTTGCCCAAAGTTTCAAAGCGTCTTGAATATCCTTTGCCAATCAAGTTCTTAGCGATTTTTAAATCATCCTGACTGAAAGTCGGTGCATAGTTGCCCACCAAGTCTTTAACGATATTCAACGACTCTAAAGTCACGTTAGAACGCACTTGGGTTCTGGCCAAAAAGACCCCGGTATAATGATGACGAGCAACGCCCGAACGAGCACCGTAGGTATAACCTTTTTGAATGCGCAATACTTGGGTCAAACGAGCACTAGAGTCAGAACCAAGACGGTTATTGGCCATAATCAAACTGTCATACATAGGATCATTGCCTTTTAACGCCGCCTTGCCCATGTAAATAACCGATTGCTTGGCATTAGGGATATCAACGAAAAACACCTGTGGTTTGGTTACAGCAGTGGGTGCGGTAAACTTTGGAAAATCAATGGTTTTACCTGTCCACTCGCTTTGCAGTTTAGTCAACGCGCTGGTTACCTGGGCCGGTTTAATGTCACCAACCACATGCAGGGTCGCATGTTTGGGCGATAAATTACGTTTATACCAAGCTTGCAAATCAGCCAACTCAATGTTGTTAACGGTAGTGCTTGTGCCGCCCATAGGCTGACCACCCAAATGATCTTTACCGTAGATTTGACGATTAAAGGCCACACTGGTCACAGCACTGGGGTTACCTTCAAGCTGTTTAATACGCGTTAACTGACGCGACTTAATACGCTCAAAAATACTCTGGTCCCAACGTGGTGTAAGAATGATCTCGGTGACAAAACCTATGGTCTTTTCAAAATGTTTGGCCAGCGCATTACCGCTGATTTCAATACCCTCGCGGGTCGCTTCAATTTCTAAAGACGCGCCCAACAAACCAATAGCGTCTTCCATTTCTGCCGGGGTCTTAGCGCTGGTGCCCTCACTCATCAGCTGCGCCAGTAAGTCTGCGGTACCGAGTTTGTCGGCTTCATCGAGCCATTGTCCGCCATCGATTCGCAAGCTGAAATTCACCAGCGGTAATTCGTTATGCTCTATACCCATCAATTTGATGCCATTGCTGGTTTTCTGTTGCCAAATTGCTGGAATTTTAACATCAGGCTGAACCCCTAAAGCAGGCTCAGAACGGTCCATTTTGGTCTGGGTTTTAACAAAATCAGTGCTGGCTGACTCATCGAACTGCTTCTCGGCCCCAGCCACAATTTTTTCTTCAGTGACATTGGCTTTGGTCGAACCGCTGAGAATTAAGTCCTTTTTGCTCTTGGGCACAAAGCTGGTGATTATTGCCGGTTTGTTTTTGATATATTGATGATAAACCCGCATGATATCTTGGCGAGATACCGCCAAAATGTTGCTGATGTCTTGTCCGGCGAAATTGGGGTCACCCGCAAATTCATTGTAGGTGCCCAATTGCAACGCTTTGCTGAGCACGCTCGACACGCCATTGTAAAAATCAGTTTCTTGACTGGCTTTAATTCGCGCCAAATCTTTGTCTCTAAAACCATTTGTCTCAAAGTTAGCCATTGCCGCATCAATACCGGCATAAACATCATCTAAAGCAACGCCCGCATTGGCCCGAACACGCACGGTGAAAGTACCGGCCAACTCATCTGAGCTTTGATAAGCCGATGCTGACGGTGCCAGCTTTTTCTCTTTGACAATAGTGCTGAACAATGGCGCATTTTTGCCATCGGCCAAAATGTCGGCCAACGCATCAAGAGCATAAGCGTCTGGGTGATATTGCTCTACCGTTGCAAAGGTGACTCGCAGCTCTGGCAACTTGGCAAAATTGTCTAAATGATACAATTTAATGTCTTTTTCTATCGATACCGGACGAGGTTTCATGTCTTCAATCGGTTTGCCAGGTTTAATTTCACCAAACCACTGGGTCACGCGTTTTTTGATGTCGTCCATATCAATGTCACCGGCGATCACCAAAGTGGCATTGGACGGCACATAATATTTTTCGTAAAACTCACTAACATCAGCCAAAGTGGCGTTTTGTAAATCGGCCAAATCACCAATGACAGTCCAGTTATACGGGTGATCGGCAGGATACAGCGCTTTTCTGATCACATGGCCGGTGTGGCCGTAGGCACGGTTGTCTACCCGTTGGCGTTTTTCGTTTTTAACCACCTGCTTTTCGCGCTCAAGCGTGGCTTCTTTAACGGTGTTGATCATGTAACCAAAACGGTCAGAGTCAATCCACAACAGTTTTTCGAGCGCATCCACCGGCACAGTTTCATAATAAATAGTGCCATCAGTCCAGGTGCCGCCGTTACGACTGCCACCCAGTTCGGGAATCATCTTGCGGTTGGCCCCCATTGGTACGTTTTCGGAGTCATTAAACGACATGTGCTCAAAGAAGTGGGCAAAACCGGTGCGTCCGGGTTTTTCGCGGCTCGAACCCGCATGAACAATGGTGGCCAGAGCCACAATCGGGTCCGATTTATCCTGATGCAACAAGACGGTTAAGCCGTTGTCTAGCGTCAGTTTTTCGAAGGGAATATTAAACGAAGCGGCTGGAGCTGGGGCTTCGACCGCAGCGCTGACGGCCGTCTGATTTGTTTCATCTTTTGTTGCAGTACAGCTAGCCAGTAGTGCGGTGGCTAACAATGTTAGAGTTAGTTTCTTCATACTTGTTTCCAATGGTTTTTAGTTTTATCACTTTTTAATTTTTAGCTTTTGGTTTTATATCTACCCAGTTGTCCGGAATATTGGACTCAATTAAATCAGTCATGCTGAAGCTGGTAATATCATATTCACGTCCGACCTCTTGGGCGAATTTCGAATCCTGATTCGTTCTGGCGATGATCATCGCATCTGGGTATTTGTCGCGCAACCAAATTGCGGTGCGTAGGTTCTCTTCTTCAGCTCCGGTGCCAAGGATGATAACAGGCGCGCACTGAGTCAAATCTATTTTTGTTTTCAATTGTTTCCAAACGGTGGGGTTAGAGATATTCCCTTCAAAAATCAACCGCTCATACTCGCCATCAAAATCAATCTGTTCGTCGGTGACCATCACCCGTCGGTGCGCATCCAAATCGATGATCGCCACCGATTCAATTTCGTTTAAGGCATGTTTGTGCACCTCTTCCATGATGGTTTGACCAAAACGGCCAAATCCGGCGATGATCACCATATCGAGCGGTTCGGTACGATGAAAATGCTCAATCAAATGGCTTTTGACCAATCCGGCAGCGGCCAAGTGATACGAATTAAACGAATGACACAAAG
>JABSOG010000627.1 GCA_013216025.1 Algicola sp.
CGACATTCGACCATCCAAGGTCATCAAAAAAAAGACCGTTAAGGTCTTTTTTATTGTCAATTTAGCGCGGTGGTTCGTCTTTAAGCAGTCGCCGTAATATCTTACCGACATTAGACTTAGGCAATTCATCCCTAAACTCTACCATCTTCGGCACTTTGTAACCGGTCAGATGCTCTTTACAATGGGCTTTAATCTCGGCTTCAGTCAACGAGTCATCTTTTTTGACCACGAATATTTTAACCACTTCACCACTCGCTTCATGGGGCACACCGACAACGGCACTTTCTAGTACCTTTTCATTCATCGCTGCCACTTCTTCAATCTCGTTGGGGAAGACGTTAAAACCAGAGACAATAATCATGTCTTTTTTACGGTCGACGATAAAGAAAAAACCTTTGTCATCCATCGTGGCAATGTCACCGGTGGCAAACCATTCACCATGCATCACCTCATCGGTGGCATCAGGACGATTGTAATAACCTTTCATCACCTGCGGGCCCCTGACCCACAATTCACCCGGTTCGCCCACAGCCACGGCATTACCTTGTTCATCGGCCAACATGATATCTGTTGACGGTGCCGGCAATCCAATACTGCCGGTGAATCCTTTGGCATCACACGGAGTGATGGTGACCAGCGGGCAACACTCAGTTAAACCATAACCTTCGACCAAACCCGAGCCGGTGGTACTTTGCCAACGCTCGGCAACGGGCCTTTGTACAGCCATACCACCGCCTAAAGACAGTCTTAACTTGCTGAAATCCAGTTCGTTGAATCCAGGGGTATTAAGCAAACCGTTAAACAGGGTGTTTACCCCAGTCAATACGGTCATTTGATACTTACCCAGTTCTTTGACAAAACCAGGCATGTCTCTTGGGTTGGTAATAAGCAAGTTGACCGAACCAAACTTCATAAACGTCAGCAAGTTCGCGGTCAAAGCAAAGATATGATAAAGCGGTAACGGAGTGACAACAAACTCTTGTCCTTCCCTTAACAGCGGACTAAGACAACCTACCACCTGTTCAAGATTAGCAACCATATTGCGATGCGTTAGCATTGCGCCTTTAGACACCCCGGTAGTACCACCGGTGTATTGTAAAAAGGCCAAATCATCACCATTTATTTTTGGTTTGGTATAAGTAAGCTTTTCACCTCGACTGAGGGCTTGTTTAAAACCAACAGCCGTTGGCAACTCAAATGAGGGAATCATCTTTTTGAGGTGTTTGACGGCAAAATTGATAAAAGTGCCTTTAAGCCCACCGAGCATATCGCCCATCTGGGTCAGAATAATGTGTTTAACCGCTGTTTTACTTAACACCTTTTGCAGGGTGTCGGCAAAGTTAGCGATAATCAATATCGCTTTAGTACCCGAATCATTGAGTTGGTGTTCCAATTCCCTTGCCGTATACAACGGGTTCACGTTGACCACGACACAACCGGCACGAATAACGCCAATTAAAGCAACGGGATATTGCAACAGGTTAGGCATCATCAATGCCACCGAATCACCTTTGTTGAGTTTGAGATCTTGTTGCAAATAGGCGGCAAACGCCTTGCTCTTTTCATCGACCTCGCGATAGGTCATTGATTTGCCCATATTGATAAAGGCGACTCTGTCGGCGTTGTTGCTCAGAGATTCTTCAAACAATTCCAGCAATGATGGGTAATGCTCAGGATCAATTTGTTCCGGCACGCCCTCGGGGTAACTTTTTAACCAAGTCTTTTCCACTATCCACTCCTGTTTTTGTTATAAATATTCGTTCTTTGTTATAGGTATTCGTTCTTTGTTGTATTTATTTACATTTGTCTACTTTAAGCAGACAACCTGTCCATTGGTTTTACTAACCATAAGCCAACAAGCGCAATTTAACAATTACCCGGCCACAGTACAATACGGTAATTTCTATTTTTACGTCATTTAGTCGTTTTTTTTTGAGAAATTAGCGACAAATCCCCACATTTTCGTAAATGGTCACACCAGTTAGCTGTTAATGTGGCGACCAGTTAATAACGTCGACGAGAAATAATTCACTTGACAGCAGACCAAGGGCCAAATAGATTAACGCTATGAACAAAGTGAGCCGTTTTTCTTTTCGATTTTTCTTTACCTTGGTGTTTATACCCGAGGGGCCTTTGTTCGTTTGAGATTAACAGTCAAAAATAATGAATGAAAAAGCCTCCCAACCCGGAGGCTTTTTTTTTAGAGATAAATAACAGAGGTGGTACATGAATATATTGGAAACGCTTAGAGATGACATCAACGAAATCGATTCCGAGCTTTTGGTCCTACTCGCCAAACGCAGGCGGGTCAGTACTCAGGTTGGTGAAAACAAGATCAAGCTAAAAAAGGCGGTCAGGGATCCGTCCAGAGAGCAACAATTGTTGGTACGACTGATCAAGCACGGTCGGTCACTGGGGCTTGATACTCATTATATCAAGCAGCTGTATCAAGTGATCATAGAAGATTCAGTGCTTAATCAACAAGCATTGCTGCAACGCATCCTCAACGACAACCACAACAAAGGCGCGGTATCAGTTGCATTTTTGGGTGGACAGGGTTCATACAGTTACTTGGCCTGTATCAAATACTTCTCACGCCGTTCAGACAGCATTACCGAGTTAGGTTGCTCCAGCTTTAACGAAATCACCCAAAAGGTCGAAACCGGCCAAGCAGATTATGCCCTATTGCCCATTGAAAATACGTCTTCAGGCAGTATCAACGAGGTTTACGACCTGTTGCAACACACCACTTTATCCATCGTTGGCGAATTAACTCAGCCGGTCAACCATTGTCTGGTGTCTTGCGAAGAAGTTGATGTCAACGAGATAGAGGTCATCTACACCCATCATCAACCCCATGCCCAGTGCTCAAATTATCTGGATAACCTCGGCAATGTGAAAATAATACACTGTGACAGCACCACCGATGCATTTTGTAAAGTCCAAGAGCTCAATTCCAACAAAGTGGCAGCCATTGGCAGCGCAGAAGGTGGCAAGATATTTGGCTTAGTCGCGATTCAGGAAGACTTGGCCAATCAAAAGCAAAACTTTTCTCGCTTTATCGTGGTCAGTCGCGAGCCTATTCAAGTCGCCGAGCAGATCCCGGCCAAGACCACTTTCATCATGACCACAGGTCAACGCTCAGGTTCACTGGTCGATACCTTGTTAGTGCTAAAAGAGCATGGCATCAACATGCACAAGCTTGAATCACGTCCAATCACCGGTAACCCGTGGCAGGAAATGTTCTATGTCGACGTACAGGCCAATATCAACGCCAACAATATGAAAAAAGCTATGGAAAAATTGAAACAGATAACCGGATTCATCAAAGTTCTGGGCTGTTACCCGGGTGAAAACTTCACTCCGGTGACCGTGCCTGAAGTCACTCAAGACTAGTTAGTGCCCATCGGAATGCCGCATCACCAGAAACGCATGTTGCTGGGCACTGGCTATGCGGTACACGGACGTGCCGCCTTTTCAATCGGCAGCCGCTGCTGTTGTTGAAAAGTAAGCGGAGTGCCACCGGCAGCCGCTGCTGTTGCTTGAACGCAGCTTCACTCCAGAAACAATCATTTTGCACATGGATGTGCTTATCAGAGCAATGCATGGAGCAATTGCCGAGGACGATTGTTTCTGGTGGTTCGACATTTCGACGATAACTGATTAGAGAAACCATCACCACCTGAAGCATCTCCTATTGCACCACCTATTTCATGAAACAGGGACTATGGTGCAATAGTTAACCCGTCAAACCTATGAAAAGCACCAAATATTAAGCGTTTATAACCTCAAGCCGGATAAATCCAACAATATAATCGACAGCAGCCGGGGCTTACTGTTTAATAGGCGTTTGCCAGATACAATCCTAACAGGAAGCTTTGATGTTACTGCGAAAAATGAGTGAGGAAGTAAAAGCAACCGCTGTTTACAGCCTGATCATTCTACTTGGCTTTATTTTATCTTGTGTCGTCTATTTTACGGTGTCGGATGTTGAAGAGACCACCAAAGCATTAGTCGAAAAACAGATGCCCGCGTTGTCACTTATTCGTCAAACCATGGCCAGCGTTTCTGAACAAGAAAGAGTCTTGTACGAGTATTACGCCACCACAGAAGAAACCCTGTACTGGGAAAGCTATGCCGCGGCCAAAAACGACACCTTCACCCACACCAATACGCTGTCGAGCCTAATTGCCGATAAATCAATGATCTTTGAACTGCGCAATGGCCTGAAAATGATTGACGATGCAGCCAGTGCCTTTCAAGTCAATATGATAAGCAACAATACCAGCTGGGATCTTGCCCGCAAGCAACTGTTCGATATTAGCCTTAAACGCCGCGAAATCATCAAATTATTGGTCGTACTCGAACAAAGCACAGAAGTGGACGTAACCACGGGTTACCAAAATACCCTGATAAAACTGACCAATACCAATACCACTATTATTATCTATTCGCTGGCGATTATTTTTGTTGCCTTGGTGACTGGTTGGTACATGCGGGTCTATTTCAGGGTGTCACGAAGCAACAAACGCCTCGCACAATTTACTCAAAGAAACCCTCATCCTATTGTCAGCCTCAACCAGTACAACGACATCATCTACAGTAACCCCGCCGCAAAAAAAATGCTGGCTGCACACCAAGACAGCGAATTAAAAGAAGAGGACCTCATTCCTCAATCATTTTTGCAACAGTCCTTTGAAACCAGAAAACAAACCGAATTTGTCCGTATCGAACACGCCTTGGCAAATCTTTCATTAAGCTGCGAAATCCACTGGCTAAGTGATTTGAATGTATTTGATGTCCATATTAGCGATATTACCGAAGAGAAAAAAGCCAAGAAAAAGCTCAATTTCCAAGCCTTCCATTGTCCTGAAACGGCTTTGCAAAACGGTTACAAGTTAAGTCAGATGCTCGATTACAAAGTCCAGCAAGACGATGCATTTTCGCTAGGCCTGCTTGAAATGCGTGATTATAATCACTTTGTCGCGGGTCACGGAGTTGAGTCCACCCGCGAGTTGATCCGCTGTATGGCCTCTCGATTGCACAATACGGTGTCCGAGTCAGACCACGACATCGAATTGTTCAAGCTCAGTGAAAAGTCTTTTGCCTTTATCATTGAAGCCGACATGCTTGAAGAACAGATTAAAGTATTTTGCCGACAAGTCGAAAAAGAAATGGAAGAGTCGCTATACACCGATTTTGG
>JABSOG010000628.1 GCA_013216025.1 Algicola sp.
CGCCGATATCTTTGAGTATTGAAAGGGATTGATTTAGTAATTGAAGGGCTGCATCGTAGTCCCCTTTTACCTTGTGAATTTGAGCAATATTATTAAGGGTAGTGCCTTCGCCTTGTTTATCGCCGATATCTTTGTCTATTGAGAGGGCTTGGTTTAGGTATTGTAGGGCTGTGTCGTAGTCGCCTTTTGCATCATAGGCTTGAGATATATTGTTAAGAGTTATGCCTTCGCCTTTTTTATCTTCAATATCCTTTTGTATTGTGAGGGATTGGCTGAGAAATTGTAGAGCTGTGTCGTAGTCACCCTTTACTTGGTGAATTTGAGAGATATTATTAAGGGTAGTGCCTTCAAGTTTTTGATTTTTAGCTTCTTTTGCTATTTCTAATGCACGCTTATAGTGCTCAAGAGCCTCTGGCTCTGCACCGCTCATACGAAAAGCATAACCTAAGTTATTTTCCAAACTCCCCAGTGAATCACAAATTTGACCATCAAGTATTGAGATACCTTCCAATGCCATTTCAATAGCCATTTTTGGCGCATTATGTCGTATGAGCCACCGAGTCAAACCCAACCACAACTCGGCTTTATCTTCCTTATCTTCAGTCTCTTCAATCAACTGCTTAGTACTTCGCAAATGGTTCTTAATCAACTGGTTTTCTTCATCACTAAAGGTCAACTCAGTTTGCATCTGCTCAACATTCTGCCAAAGTATATCAGTAGACTTTGTCAATTCCCGCTCAAGCCGAAATGTACGATGTCGAAAACTCCATAAATCACCCGCATCACCAATAAAATCACCCATTTCACTCTCGCTTAAAAACAACACAAAATGGAGTTTTTGCTGGGCAATAAAATCACGGTATAAGTTGATGTAACTGACAAATTCGTTATCCAATTTATCACTGTCTTTCTCGCGCGGCATGGATACAACCAGTGACAAGGTTTTTTCTTTTCTGTCTCTTTTAAGTAGAGGATAGAGTTTACTAACACCGTGTTCGGTATTATTGAGCGGATCGTATCTGCGGGTTGTCAGTTGGTGCTGTTGAATTAACTCACCAATGGTGTCGATAAACTTGAGTTTGTCGGCTTCGTGGTTGTACTGCACCATGATAAACAGCGGGCGATTGCGGTCAAAAGCCCGTTGTGCCATGTCGACGACTTTTGCGGCGTCTTGTGCTTGTTGCGCTGCTTGTTCTGGTGTTGTCATCGTTTATGCAGTAATGATCGTAGGTTTGTCTTTATCGGCTTCAGCTTCTAGTAGAGATTTTACGTAGGCTTTTAGTACGTAACGCACGTCTAGCCACAGGTCGCCATTTTCATATTCAACCACGGCGCGCGATTGCAGTAATGGTTCAACACCGTCTACCCAGCCTTTTTCGCGGTTGGCTATTTTCTCTAAAATAGCAATTTCTTTGCTGCGAATCGATGGTTGATAATCTTTCTTAAGGTGATTAAACACTTTTACGGTATCAACCAAAGCGATTTTGTCGGCACCTCGGTCCATGGCGTAATCTGCAGCATCGGCGATAACCACATCGGTATCACGAAACAAGCCATTGCCTATTCGAATCAGTTCATCTAATACGCCGTCTTCAAATAGGTCAGCGGTAGGTTCTAGGCGCCGCTCAATAAATTGTTTGATCAGCAAATAGCCGGGTGACTGTTTGTTGAGTTCGGGTTTGTTGTCTTTTTTGTTTTCAGGTTCGTAAATACGTTGGGCTGAAAAAGCATAAATGCTTTCTTTGTCAATACGGTTGTCTGATTTGCCTCTAAAGTAAACCGGCAGGGTATAGATGATGTTGAATCGGGGTTGGATCAGTACGTTGTAGTATTCTGAAAACAGCCGGTCGTGCATTTGTTTTTCTGCGTTTGAAACGCCTTTTTCTAGGTCGTCTATCATCACCAGTAACCGCTTACCGGTGTTGTTTTTAAGGTCTTGGGCCATGTTGTTCAGCAGGTCGATTAAATCCTGTATTTTAGGCTCTAGTTGTATTTTTTCTTGCTGTTTCCATTCGGTGCGGCTTCTGAGCAATGCATTGTAATAGGCAACCCAGAAATTGGCTTTGCTGCCCGCTTTGACGTCAATTGATTCTTTGTTGATGTAGGTGCTGATCAGGGTTTTGCCCCAGTTGTGCAATTCGTCGGCAAACTTGGGGTTTAGTTCTTTGGGGGTGGCCTTTTCTATCAATTTCAAACCAATGTTCACGAACAGGGCATCGTGGGTTAAATTGGCGTTGTCGACCTGAAAGTCCTTAATAGAAATTAATAGTGGAAAATACAGTTCGTTGATTTTGTCATCGACTTCTAAGCGCATTAACTCGGTGGTTTTGCCACTGCCAACATGGCCACATAAAAAACCATGGAATTGCTTATTGCGCTTAAGCTTTTTGGTGAGTTTGGTTAAACCGGTTTCATCTCGAGGCACATAAAAATTCGACTGCAAATCGATTTCGGTTGTAGGCTCAAACAAGTCCAAAACCTCATCGAGGGTTTTCGCCGGGCTTAACGCTGTCATTTCATCTCCAAAGATGGCCAATTCATTGATTTTTTTCTCTATATAATAGCAAAGCGTATTGTTGCATGGGCACGGCGTTATGTAAAAGCTTAGCTGTTTGTATTGTTGATGATATAGTGAGTGGCCCGAACACATCGATGGATAAAAATGGTGACAGACTCAAACTCACACCCAAATTCGCACCCCAACTTTTACCCAAAGTACGGTTTGTTAAAACTCCCCGCTTTTTGGCTGGTGCTGGTCGTATCCGCCATTATTGCTATTAGTTTGGTTTATTCTTCTTTTTATTATTATCGCCTGAGTTATGCGGCGGGCGTTTTGGGCGTGCTGTTAATTACCTTGGGGCTCGCGGCCCCTTGTATTGCGCTTATCATCCTCAATCATCGCAATAAACAGATGGACCAACAGCTTGATTTACAGCACAAACAAGCCGCTTTTGCCAATCATTATATTCACGTTGAACACTTTAATGCCCACATGCCCGCCGAGTTGTTAAAACGGTTGGGGATGAGCAGCCGGGTGTTGCATACGTTGTTTTATCCGGGCTCTAAAAACGGTGATTTCGCCGACAATCAATCACTTGTTAAGTTTATTCATTGTCAATTTGCCGAAGTCGTACAGGCGGCACAAGTGGTGCTTAAACTGCAAAAAAGCCTTGATGACGATGAACTGGCCGTGGTGAACAATCGGTTAGAGTTTGCCATAAATCACAGCGTGGCACTGATGTATTTTATTGCCGACAAGGCGCGCGGGCAGTCGCCACAGTGTAACGATTTTTATTTTATAAAAGACACCATGGCCGACTATTCAGACTTGTTTAATGCAGTTATTTATTTTGATGGCATGGCAGATAACAAATATGATTTGTCGGCTTATTTTGAACTGTTTGATGTTGCCGATAATAAAGTTTGGTTCTCTCGCAACGAGCACTTTTTACGCCGTTGCCGGGAAGACAATCAGCAAAATAATCCGTTACTGGCTGAGTTTGAACAGTGGCGTTAACTGCTTTGTTCAGTCATTTATTTCACAAAATCTTTGCTCAAGATAATCGCCGATTTTCCTGATCAAAGGTTCGGCTCTTTTATTTTCGGCGACTACGGTTAACCCCGACCAATTATCCCATTCGATGCCAATATGGTTTAACCCACTAGTGAAGGTTTGAAAATACACATCGAGGCCTTCGATTGTCGGACGCTGGGGCTGTAGTTTGAAATGTACGGACAATTCCTTTTTAATTGATGAATAAAATTCACACGGAAATTTGTCGACTTCATAGGTCAGCCTGCCTGAACTATCCCGAAGCAGCAGGCCTATTCTTAGTCGTTCGATGACTTGTGATTTGTCTTTCATTGCACTTGTTTATAGTCGGTCACTGATATTTTTTACCATTATGTTCAAGCCAGCCACCAGGGTGTCGGCCTGCTGGGTCATGGTGTGTCCAGTGCACCACGCCGCCTTTGGCACTCCATTCATATTCACCGTAAAACTTAAGTGTATCGCCGCGTTTTAATGACGTAATTTTTGGTGCCAAATCGATGTTGTGGGCGATTAAAATAGTTTGACCTGATGCTAGTTTTAGGAGGAACTTTTGATGGCGTGAGCCAATGTTGTCGTCGGGCAGTACTTTTATCACCACGCCCGTATCTGTCACTTGAATGTTGCTTGTTCTGGTTTTGAAGGCCGAATTGACGGTCTGATTGCCCAATGCAACAGCATTACAGGCAAACATTGCCAAGAAGATAAAGAAGATTATTGCGTTTATTTGTTTGTTCATCGTGGGTTTTTATAATCCAGTAGTGTCTGTTTTATCGGTTGACTATATCGATTTTGTTTATCTTCGACAAGACAGTTGCGGTATTTTAGTGTTGCCACTGTTGTGAGATCGCTCATTATTTCAACCTTGATAATAATTCACTAGTGTGTATCATACACACTATGAATAGTAGAGAAGTCATTAAGCGTCTCAAGAAAGAAGGCTGGGTGTATACCCAAGTGACCTCGAAATACGGAGTTCAGCGGCTCCCTTCGGGTGGGTTTAAAAACGTTTTATGCGGCGTTAAATAACCTTGATTTAGATGACTAAACCTGCAGTCATTTGTCTTGCCTAAAACGTTTTTAACTCCCACTGAATCCGCATTTTGAGGTCACTTGGGTATATACCATACTAAAGGTGACCACCATCAGTTTAAGCATCCTTCCATACCGGGGAAAGTGACTGTTCCTCACCCTAAAAAAGACTTGCCAATTGGTACAATCAAGAGCATTTATCGACAAGCGGGTTGGCATTGGAGTTAACACCATGAAATATCCTATTGTAATACATAAAGACCTTGAATCTGATTACGGGGTCACAGTGCCCGATATTCCGGGTTGTTTTTCGGCAGGTTCATCGGTTGAGGAAGCCATTGAAATGGCCAAAGAGGCGATTGAATGTCATATTGAAGGGCTTATTATGGATAATGATCCTATGCCCATAAGTACTGCGATTGATAAACATCAGCAAAACTCTCAGTACGATGATGGTATTTGGGCGATGGTTGAGGTGGATATCAGTAAACTTTCAGTTAAATCGAAGCGTGTTAATATTACCATTCCGGAATATCTCCTCAATACTGTCGACCAATACGCCAAGCAACATGGTGAGTCCCGTTCAGGGCTATTGGCTCACGCTGTGACTGA
>JABSOG010000062.1 GCA_013216025.1 Algicola sp.
AAAAAACTAAATTAGGGTTAAAAAAAGCTTGATGATCCGCTCAGAGCGTGTGGACACCGTGCCTCTGTGTGTTCCTCCGTGTGGATCGCCCTTGACTTTCTCTTCTTCTTTCACGTTTGTGCGATTCGGTAAGCATAGGTAGGACCCGTCTTAAGGATGCGCCACAATAATCACGGCCTTGCAGTGCTTTTCAACACAATCGAGTACCCGCTGGCTGTTCACCGGGTCGAGTGACGCCAGTGACTCGTCGAGGATGATCAACTCTGGGTGTTGCAAGATCGCGCGGGCGACAAATACCCGGCTTTTTTCGCCGTGCGACAAGGCCCAGCCCATGTCACCCACCACTTGCATTAACCCGGCGGGCATGGTGCTCAGCAAGGTGCCCAGTCCCAGTTCTTCGCAAATCATTCTGGCTTCATCCATTTGTTCTTGCTCTGCTGGCCATTGGGCACCCAGCAGTAGGTTGAACGCGAGGGTTTCGGTGAATAGGTAGTTTTCGTGGAACTGGGGCACCATCACCACTTTCGACCCCCATTGTTCTTTAGACAGCATGTTTTGTTCGATGCCGTTGAGCAGTATGCTACCTCGACTTGATGGGCGAATGCCCGTTAGCAAAGAGATCAGGGTAGACTTCCCTGATCCTGAATGCCCTTCGAGTATGATTTTGTCTGTGTTGCTTAAACGTAGGTTGAAACCGTCCAGTACGTTGACGTTTCTGCCGGGGTAGTTGTAGGCCAAATCACGAACCTCAAGTAAGTGCTGGGCTGCTGCATCTGCTTGATTTGTTGCGGTATTGGGCAGTGACAAGTCGGTTTTAAATTCCCTTTCAGGTGGCGGTCCTGTGAGCATCAGTGAGATATTTTGCCACGCGACCAATACTCTGATGGCTTGAATGTAGATATTCGATAGTTCTGATATGGCAATGTTGATCAACAGCCACACCGCAGCAGCAGCAGGCAGGTCGACAAAGGCGCTGGCATCGGTATTGGTGATAAACATATACAGCAGCACGGTGAACCCTAATACGTTCCAGGTTGATGGCACCAAAGTGTACAATACTTGCCATTTGTTGCGCAGGGTTTGCACCGATAAAAACTTTTTTAGGAGTACGTCTTGTGCTTTATTACGCAACGAAGGGTCTTCTTGTACTCTGCGAGTACGGTGGCCAATCATCAGTTCGGCCATGTTGTGGGTCAGGGTTATGCGTTGTGCGGTCCAGTCTACTTCAATTTTGTAGAGTTTGTACATCACCACCATGGCAATGGCGCTGGCCGCAAAAAATGCAAATAGAAACCCCCAAAGCTGGGCAATGATTAGCGCGGTCATGGCGATAAACAAGGTGATCAGGGCGCTAATGCCGCCAAGGACCATACCTACGCTGTTGGATTCGAACGAACTGGATTCGTAACATTGGGTTAATAGGTGACAGGGGCCGGCATGTTTGGCTTTTTCAAGCGCCATACCTGTCATGCCGCGCAACATGCGCCGTTTGATGACAACACTGACCATCAAACTCAGTTCGACTTGTTTTTTGCGGGTGTATAGGCGGCCGATGATGTAACCGATGAGTAATATGATCCATATCGCTAACCACTGCGAACCGACGCGCCCCGACAAAACGTTGTTGCCGAGGATAAACCACGACAAAATGTAGAATATTGGGGTGGCCAACAGACCAAAGGTATAACCCATCAGGTGGCGTAATCCGCCCTGGGCGACTATTTCGTCAAATACTTTGATTTTTTCGGTCGGCGAAAACGTCCAAATATGGTTGATGTTGACGTTGGCCATCAAACTGACGAATAAATGTCTTTTCGCCGTGGGTGATAAATCTCCTGCGGCTTGTTTGAAGCAGTTCATTACGTCTTCGACTGTTTTTGTTTCGGTTGTTTGGCCGTTGGGCGTGATGTGTTTGAGGCTGTTAATAAATCCGTCGAGTAGTTGTTCGTAGCGGACCAGCACAAGGTTGCCATCATGATCAAAGGCTTTGAGCCCTCGTCTGCCGGTAGAGGCGACCACCAGATAGGCACATTGGTCATTACTGTCATTTAAACCAATGAGGCAGGCACCCAAGGTGGCCACTTCCTTTTGTAATTGGCTGAAGGCGACTTCGACCCTTTGTGCGCCCAAGTCGATAATGGCACTTTGTTCACGCAACCATTCGTTGGGGTTGTCGGCCATATTCCAGCGCTGTGACTGGTGGAGCGCACTGTTGCCCGAGCCCAAATGCGCGCCAAGCAATGTCAAGCCTTCGGGCAGTGTTGCGCGTGACCAAAGCAGCTGGTCTAACATCAAGTTTTGACCTCCGTGCTTTTACCTTGGTCGACCGAGACTCGCCGCCAATTGGCGTTGCCCAGCCATTGGGTGGCAACACTGGCTTCAAAATCGAGTAGGCGCTGTAATGGTCCGTTGTTTTTGAGTAGTTGTTCGGGGCTGCCCTGTTCGACGATTTTGCCGTTTTCGAACACCGCTATTTGATCAAATTGCAACGCTTCAGAGACATCATGACTGACGCAGATCAGGGTTTGATCACGCCATTTTTCGCGCACCGTTTTCATCAGTGCCATGCGGGTGGGTTTGTCGAGGCCACGAAATGGTTCATCCAGTAGCGCCAGTCTGACGTTGGGTTTGTTGAGTGCCCGGGCAAGGCGAATTCTTTGTCCTTCGCCGCCAGACAATTTTGAGCCTGCTTCACCGCAATCGGTGTGAATGCTGTCGGGCAGGCCTTCAATTAAGGGCCATAGGTTAGCCTCGTCAAGTACGTTGCCTATTCTGCCAGTGTTAGTGCTGCCGTAAAGAATGTTTTCGACGATGCTGTCTTTGAACAAATAAACTTGTGGGTCTAGCCAACTGGATTGCTGGCGCAAACAGGCGATTTTGCTGGGGGTTAGCGGGTCGCCGTCAACCAGCACTTCGCCGCTGTCTAGCTGACCAAATCCGAGCAAACTACTAACAAAGGTCGATTTTCCTGCCCCCGAACCGCCAACTACGGCAAGGTGAGTGGCAGGTTTTATGTTGATGTTGATGTCGTTTAATATTGATTGGCCACCGGCTGAAAACGAGCCTTTGTTAATTTGCAGGGCCATGCCAGCGGTTTGTTGGCTTGTTTTTAAGGATTGGGGTTCAGCCAGCTCTATTTCGTCTTCGACGCTGCTCAGGGGTTCTTGTAATCTTAATACCGTATTTTTTACTTTAGGTACTCGTTCCAGTGAGTTTAGCAGTTGTTCAGCGCGGGCTGGCAGTTTTAGAACCCAAAAAACATAAAGGATATTCAGGGCGTGAATGGTCATGGTATTGACGGTATAGCTGATTAAAATAATCGCCATGCCGTAAGTGATGATGTCTTGAATGAACGTCAGTTTTAAATAGGCTTGGCGTTCGTTGTTGGACGCCGTGGCCCAACGGGTCAGTGATTCTTGTTGTTGATTGAGTATGGTGTTTTCACCTGAATGCACTTTGACCGTAAACAGTCCCAGCAGGGCATTGGAATAGTGGCGGGTGAGGGTGCCTGCAAGTGTTCGGGCCACCAAGTCTTTTTGGCTCAATATATTTTTCGCCAGTATGGGTAAAGCCAGGCAGAAGAAAAAGAAAACGATCAAAAAGGGGGCGTCATCCGGGGAGATATACAGCAAACCAATAAAGATTATGGTGATGCGGACCATTGCCATGAGACTATCAACCACGACTTTGGGGGTTTTGGCGATAGCAGTGACCGAGTGACAGCGTTCTA
The DNA here is from genome assembly GCA_013216025.1 of Algicola sp. GTDB lineage: Bacteria > Pseudomonadota > Gammaproteobacteria > Enterobacterales > Alteromonadaceae > JABSOG01. The sequence continues at coordinate 3,731 of JABSOG010000062.1, forward strand.
TTAAATCTGGCAGCAGACGGCTGGCGTAATATTCATCTTTGAGTTTGGGCAGCTTTTCGTACATGGCTATTCTGAATTGGTCTTCAAGGTGCCGAGCAATTTTTCTCATGACCCAGTTCATCGCAAAACTCACTATGGCGATGCCGCAAACCAATAGGAACATAATCAATGCTATTTGGCTACGTAAGGCGCTGGAGTCAATCAACGATTCAAACTCAAGCAACATTTTTAACGAGACTACTTGCAAGGTCATGGTCATAGTCACGACTAGGGCTGAGAAAATCACCACTGAGGGCGTGAGTACGCCGATGGAGGTCATAAAATCAAATAAGGCACGTATGGGAGATAAGGTTTTTCCTGCGATTGATTGCTTCTTTTTGTTTTTTGTTGGTGCTCTTGATTGGGCTTTTTTGAGTTGTTCGCTTGGTCTTATTTTGAGTAATAAGGCACCATTGTATTGAATGTTGTCGTTATTGCTTGGGCGGCAGCACCAAAAAGATTCGGGGATAATGTCATACCATTGTTGAACGTTGCTTTGCTGATTGATTTTTGCCAATAATTCGCTAAAAAGGCGGGTAGCCTTTTCGCCATGATAACTTTTGTCTTGCTTGGCGAGAAAGCTGATAAACCGCAGTATCGCATCGACTTTGGCCCCCGGTTGCCAGTCGTTGTCGTGGTTGTTGATATGATTGCGGTCTTGCATGGCTTGCGCAAAGGGGGTTTTGTTGATGCCCAAAGTCGTGCTGAGCTGGTCGAGAAACCAAGGGCGCTGCCATTGTTCGAATTTTTTTTGCCAGTTTTTTGGGCTGGTTTCATTGTGGTATACGCACTGTTGTTGCTCGGCAAACTGGGTGGCTTTGATCCAGTAACGTCCTTGCGCCGGGTCGAGGATTTGTAGCCAGGGGCCGAACTGACGCCAGATCACCACAAAGTGGGCGACATTTTGGTTGCTGATCACTTGAGTGATGGCAGGCAGCAGGTCGTGGTTTTTGAGAGTGATGTGCGCGGTGGCGACGACTGCTTGTTGGCAATCAAAGCCTATCTCATTGAGCACTTCTTCCATACGGTCGATAGTGGCACCTTGGATGTCGGTTTTGCAGGCATCTCGCAAGTATTCGTAGTTGTTGTCGACGCCATAACTGTCTAGTATACATTTTAGGGCGGCCACTTCACAGTCACCTTCACTGGTTTGTATGACTTCTTTGGCTAACCAGTTACGCTTGATTTTTACTTTTCCCTTCGCAGTTTCCTTCACTGTTTCCTTCAATACGGCGTCATTCATATCGCTTTTTCCGACTGCTTTCTCATTGCCCGATCAGCGGCGTTAAGCAGCAGCATTATCGGGCTCAACGCTTCAGTTTGCACCTCTACCGTCACCGGTTGTCCGTAGGTCAGGGGAATTTGCGACTGTTGGTTTGGGTTTAGTTCAAGCATCACATCAACATGGCTGTCGAGGCCAATTTTGGCAACGTGGCTGACACTCGCATTGAGTGAGCCGTATTGTCGCCACGGAAATCCGTTCACCAGTATCCGGGCTTGTTGGCCGTCTTTGATGTGGCCTACTGCATCGGCAGCGTCGAATTGGCTGTGAATAAGCCAGCTGCTGGAATTGCCAATGGTGGCAATTTGGTCACCCACGTTGACCCAGTTGCCCACGGTCAAGGCGGCCAATTGCACCACATCACCATCGGCGGCGGCAGTCAGGGTGTATTTGTCGACCTCTAAAAGGGCGCGGGTGATGGCTCTTTTGAGTTGTTCGTGCTGGCCTTCGAGTGCCGAAAGGCGACTATTTATTTGGCTTATCTCAAGGTCTTGTTCGCGTTCGTTGCGGGGTAGTTGCAGTTCTTTGGCTTGCACTTCGAGCGCTTGGGTTTTGGCCACCGACTCGGTGCGCACCACTTCCAAGTTTTGACGCAGCATATCCATTTGCGCCACTGCGGAGGTTTTCATTAGGGTTCGATACCCTTGCTGAATGCTTTGTTGGGTTTTGAGCATTTTGCTGGTCTGCACCAATTGCGCTTTGATTTGGGCTATTTGCGATTGCAGGGCACCTTTGAGCAATTGGTATTTTTGTTGGGTCAGTTGGCGCTGTTCTACCAGTAGGGTTTGTTGTTGCTGGTTGGCGGTGAGTTCGTCGTTCAGCTTCGATAAGGTTAGTTGGGCGGTGGTATCGTTGAGCTGTAATAGCAGCTGGCCTTTTTTGACTTTCATGCCCAAGGTCAGTGCCGATTGCCTGATGGTAGAGGCGACTTCTGATTGTAATGTCAGCACCCCTTGTACGTTGATGAGCGTGCCGATTTTTGAGGTTCGGTAAAGGTCTATTTTGCCAACGGCTGCCCAAAAGGCCAGTGAAATCAAGAATAAGCCTAGCACCAGATGAACAACGTCGAGTTTGGTAGAGAGTTGTTTTTCGAGCGCCCGCTTGGAGTCTGCTAGTGCAATTGCCATGTGATATTGCGCCCTGGGTTAACGTTATTTTGAACGGGGGATATCTGTACGACTGTATTTATGTATAACACTTCGGCGATGATAAATCACGGTTTTGGGCAAAATGGGTTTTGTTTTTGCAAGGAATAACATGGTTTTTTCAAAGGTGTTGTTTTTCCACTCAGGAACTGAGTAGTTTTAGCGTCAATATGGATTATAATTAATGTTATCTACTTGTTTGTATCGAGATTGCCAGTGACGAAAACCAAAGTAAAGCCAGCACCAGTCAAGCAAGTTTTATTGGTTGAAGATACTGACTTTAATCAAATGATCACAATGGCGATGTTAAAAAAATTGGGGGTAAACCCGACATTGGCTGAAGATGGTTTGCAAGGGGTTGAAGCGTGGCGAGCGTCGCATTTTGATCTTATTTTGATGGATAACAATATGCCAGTGATGAGTGGGCTTGAAGCCACACAATTAATTCGCAGCGAAGAATTACCGAACAAAAGAGTGCCTATCATTGGCCAAACTGCGGATGCCAGTGAAGAATTTATCCAGCAAAGCCGTTTGGTAGGCATCGATGATATGATTGTAAAACCCTACGGCATCCCCGAGCTTATTGCTATTTTCTCTAAGTGGTTAACGCCATCGTCATAAGTTATTTAGACTACCTTCCCAATATCCTTACTCATGTTTACTAATCATAATCGGCCTTTTGATTAATTAATTGGCTGGTTAATTAATTTGGTGACGCTATCCTGTATGAAATAGTTAATCACCTGATTAAGTACATGGATGTACCGTATCCTGACATTGTCGGGAACATTTGTCAGGGTAAATAGTTCACAGGACTTCATTTTGACTAAAAAAGGCCGACCGGTAAAAAGAGGCAAGAGCGCTGATGATGCGCGTGCTGCCTTGATAGCTGCTGCGCGAAAAAAGTTTGTTAGCAAGAGTTATGACAAGGTTAGCATTCGTGAGCTGGCGCAACTGGCTGGGGTGAACTCGGCGATGATCAAGTATTACTTCGAAAGTAAAGAGGGCCTGTATAAGGCGATGATCACCGAGGTCACCGGGCAGGTGATGAAGAATATTAAAAGTCATCTAGGCAGCGGGCAATTTGACAGTCTTGAAGACTTTTTTCGCAGTTTTGTTGAGATGATTAAAGAGTCACCTGAGTTTCCGTTGTTGATGCTCAAAGAGATGGTGCTTAATCAAGGCGTTTGCCGAGAGTATTTTATCGAACGCATTGGTTTTGAGCACATGCAAGTTTTCGATCAGGTCTATCATCACTTTAAAGACAGCGGGCAATTAAAAGATAATGTTGATCCGCTTTTGTTCAGGTTGTCGTTAATGAGCTTGGTTTTGCACCCTTGGTATATGCGCGAGTTGGTCGGCATGGTCGAGGGCGTGCAATTCGATGAGCCGTTTCTTGAGAAAATGATTAAACACAATACCCAGTTATTTCAACATGGTTGCTTTAAAGAGGAAACAATATGATCAGCAATTTATTAAAAGCCGGTAACCGTCGTTGGTTGGCGATATTTCCATTGGTCGGTTTTGCTATTTTGGTGGTGTTAATCAAAGCCAAATCTGGGCCGGGGTTAAAAAGCGCATTAGAAATAGCCCCTTTGGTTAAGGTCGAAAAAGCGCAAATACGCTCAATGCAAGTGGTGATCAGCGGTTATGGCCGGGCCGAGTCAAAAGAGACCTGGCAGGCGGTGTCGGAAGTCTCTGGTCGGGTGGTTTTTCGGCATAAAGATTTAGAGCGTGGTGCGATGTTGCCCAAAGGCACGGTGGCGTTGAGGATTGATCCGGTAGATTATCAGTTGAAACTGGCCCAGGCCAAGTCTGATTTGAATTCGGCCAAAGCGGACGCAGACCGCATTGCGCTCAATAAAAACAAGATGACTTTGTCGTTGGGGCTGGAGAAAAGTCGGTTGAAAATTCAGAAAAAGGAACTCAAGCGAAAACAAGGTTTGGTGAAAAAGGGATCTGTTTCGCGCTCTACGGTCGATCAGGAGCAAAGTAATGTTTATGCCCAAGAGCAAAAGGTGCTCGATCTTGAAACCAGTTTGAAGCTTATTCCCAACGACATTGAAGTGGCTCAAGCCAAAATTCAGGTGAATGAATCGCGCCTCAAAGAAGCTCAGCGCAAGTTGGCTAAAACCGAGATTGTGATTCCTTTCGATGCCCGTATTACTGAGGTGGGCGGTGAGCTTGAGCAGGTGGTTAATCAGCAGACGGTTTTGATTAAGGCCAATCATATTGGCGCGATGCAAATTCCCGCGCAGTTTTCTTTTTCTGACATGAAACAATTGGTGCAGCAATCGCTGGCTGGGCGTCAGCGTGACAACTCTGGGCGTTTTCCGGATATTCGCCGTTTGAATCTGCAAGCCGATATTAAGTTGTATTCTGGTGATAATGTACAACAGTGGGCTGGTGTGGTCACCCGCGTTGGTGACAGTATCGACCCACAGGGCAACACCATTGCATTGATAGTCGAGATGGAAAATGATTGGCGCAATTTTGATCCCATTAACAACCCGCCTGTGATGAATGACATGTTCGTTGAGGTTAACGTTAAAGCCAAGGCCAATCAGGTGTTGAGTGTGCCAAGTGCGGCAGTTCATGGTGAATCGGTTTATATCGTTCAAGACAATGTGTTAAAGGTAAAACCTGTGGTGGTGTTGTTTGAGTCGGGTGGTTTTGCGGCAATTGACCAGACACTGGCCAATACTATTGTCGCCAATGACGCTGTGATAGTGACTGATTTGTTGCCTGCCATCGATGGTATGACGATTAGAGCGGTGTTCAATCAGGGAACTTCTCATGAAAGTAAAGAGGAGCAAGCCCAATGATAGGCTATTTTGCCAAACACCCAACGGCATCTAATCTGTTGATGTTGATCATTTTTGTCGCGGGGTTAACTACCGTTGGCAACCTCAAGCGAGAGACTTTCCCTGAGTTCAGTTCGAACAAAATTCAAGTATCGACGGCCTATCCCGGTGCCAGCACACAAGAGACCGAAAACGCACTGTGTGTGCCGATGGAAGATGCGGTTGATGCGCTTAACGACATTGAACAGGTCAGTTGTGAAGCTCGAGAAGGGGTGGCCAATTTAACGGTTAAAGTGGTTGAGGGCGGTAACACTTCGCAGGTGCTGGCGGATGTGAAAACTGAAATTGATGCGATTGACAATTTTCCTGATTTAGCCGAAAAACCGGTGATCCGTGAGTTGGGGCGCGATCAACATCTGATCTCTTTGGCTGTGACCGCCGATATCGCCGATTTTGAGCTGAAGGCTTATGCCGAAAAAATCAAACAGAAGCTCAAAAAGCAGCCGGGCATTTCGATTGTTGAAATTAAAGGGTTTTCTGATCACCAGTTAAAAATCGAGCTGTCACAATACAAGCTGCGTCAATATGGTTTGTCGCCTAAAGACGTTGCTAATTTGATTAAGCGTCAAAACGTTAAAATGCCTGGCGGTGATATTACCTCCATCGGAAAAACCATTCTGGTGAGATTTGATCAGCAACAGGTGACCGCCAAGACTTTGGGCGAGTTGGTGATCAAAAGCACCCCTGATGGCTCACAATTGTATTTGCGCCAGATTGCCAGAATCACCGAAGGGTTTGAACTCGAAGAAGAAAAGATACTGTTCGATGGCAAGCGGGCAGCGCTTATCGACATTAAAAAAGCCAAAAGTCAGGATGCTATCGACTTGGTCGAAATTGTTAAAACCTTCGCTGAAAATGAGCGGGCCATTGCGCCTAAGGGCGTAACGCTGACTTTAACGCAAGATACCGCGCAAAACGTCAAAGACCGGTTGTTTATGCTGCTTAACAATGGCTGGCAGGGGTTCATTTTGGTGCTGTTGGTGATGTGGTTGTTTTTTTCTATGCGTTATTCATTTTGGGTGTCGATGGGGCTACCGGTGTCATTTCTTGGCGCTTTTGCCTTGATGGCGTTGATGGGGGTGAGCATCAATATGATCTCTATGGTCGCGCTGTTGATGTCTATCGGTATTTTGATGGATGACGCCATTGTTATCGCCGAGAGCATTGCCGCCCATGTCGAAAAGGACGGTGATATTAACGAAGGTGCTGTTAAAGGCGTCATGCAGGTTGCGGCTGGGGTTTTCTCGTCGTTTTTGACGACTTTTGTGGTGTTTGTTGGTTTGGCATATATTACCGGTGACATTGGTAAGGTGATGAAAGATATACCGTTGGTGCTGATTGCGACAATATTTGTCAGTGTGATTGAGGCGTTTTTCATCTTGCCTGCCCATTTGATTCATTCGCTGCATAAATCGAAAAATGACACCCGACCCGATCCGCTTTTTAAGCAGAAGTTTAACGCAAAGTTTGAAGAATTTCGTTCTACCACTTTGGTTAGCTGGGCCGAAACGTGTGTGATTAATCGCTATCGTTTTATTGGTTTGGTGTTTTTGGTGTTTTTTGCCTCGATAGCGTTGATGGCGGGTGGCATTCTCAAATTCAAGGCTTTTCCAGACCTTGATGGCGATTTGGTTGAGGTCAGATTATTACTGCCACCCAGCACGCCTTTGGCTGAAACCGAGAAGGTGGTGGCCAAATATATTGCTCAATTGGCGGTGATAAATGCTGAGCAAACGCCGTTGCAACCCAAAGCGCAGCCGCTTATTGCGCACACCACCATTGAGTACAACAAAAACTCTGACGCTTACGAGCAAGGGCCGCACTTGGCGACCATTCGGGTCGATTTGTTGACGGCAGAAACCCGTAATACTAAGTTGGCCGATTTTATCAATATGTGGCGTGATGGGGTAGGGGAGTTGCCGGGCATTTTGTCGGTATCGTTCAAAGAGCCAAACATTGGGCCTGCGGGCAGGGCGATTGATATTGAACTGCATTCGCCCAATATCGAATCCTTGATGGCGGCGTCTAGGTTGGTCAAAGATGCGGTCAACAAGTTTGAAGGGGTGTCGAATGTGATGGACGACATGCGCACGGGCAAAGAAGAATGGAGCGTTAAATTGCACCCGGGCGCGTTGTCGCTGGGGGTTGATGGTCAAACCATTGCCGGGCAGTTGCGGTCGGCATTCTTTGGCGAAAAAGCCGATGAATTTCAACGTGACAGTGAAAGCATTGAAGTTAATGTGCAATTGCGAGACAGCGACAAAGCCAGTTTGGGCCAGTTGAAAAACTATCCGATCACCTTGAGCGATGGCAGTCAGCGCCCGCTATCGTCATTGGCTGAATTCACGCTGGCACGAGGCCTGACCCGAATCAACCGGGTCGATGGCGAACGTACTGTGACCATCACCGCCGATGTCGACTCTTTGGTGGCCAACACCACAGAAGTCATCAATTCGGTCAAAGCCAGCACCATTGTTGAGATATTGAAGTTATATCCTGATATTTCGGTCAGCTACGAAGGCGAGATTAAAAACGGTGCTGAAACCGGCAAATCGATGGTACAAAAATTTATGTTTGGTTTGATTGGGGTGTTCATCATCTTAAGCTTCCAGTTCCGCAGTTACTTCGAACCGTTCATGGTAATGCTGGCCATTCCGCTGGCATTAATCGGAGTTTTATGGGGCCATTTATTATTGGGATACGATGTCACTATGCCCAGCATGATAGGTTTTGTGTCACTGGCGGGCATAGTGGTGAACGACTCGATATTGCTGGTGGCCTATATAAAACGACACCAAAAGGAGGGAATGGATACCCACACCAGCGCGGTGATGGCGTCAAAAGAACGATTCAGGGCAATATTCATCACTTCGGCAACAACCATTGCAGGCACAGTGCCGTTGCTATTCGAAACCAGCTTGCAAGCGCAAGTTGTGCAGCCATTGGTGGTGAGCATTATCTTTGGTATGAGTATGTCTACTGTGTTGATTTTGCTGGTGTTGCCCGCACTTTATGTTTTGCTTGAGGACTTTGGGCTGACTTCTAGGGATCATTTGTAGTGAGTTGTGATGCCCCTTTGCTTGAGCCTTCACTTTAACTGGGTTAAAATACAGTTATTCGACTAACCACCTGAGTGCCGTTTATGAAATTCTTGGATGTTCGCACCGACTTTGCTTTTAAAAAAGTTTTTGGTAGTAAAGAGAGCAAACCTCGGTTAATTTCTTTCTTGAATGCTGTGATTGATTTTCAAGGCGCATCGGCAATCACTGATTTGGAAATAGTCGACCCTTATAACCTGCCACAACTCAAGGGAATGAAAGATACCTTTGTTGACGTTAAAGCGGTATTAAATGACGAGTCAACCGTAATTATTGAAATGCAGGTGCTTAATCACCCGGGATTTGAAAATCGTATCTTGTACAATACTGCCAAAAATTATTCCACCCAGTTAGTTCAAGGCCAACGCTATGACTTATTGAAGCCGGTCATTGCATTAACCATCGTCAATTTTGCTATGTTCGAAGACAATGACGACATGATCAATGCCTACAAAATTATCAATAAAAAACATTTCACTGATTACACCGATGATATTGAACTGGTGTTTATTGAATTGAATAAGTTCAACAAAACTCAGGCGCAATGTCAGGGCATTCAGGATGATTGGATTTTCTTTTTGAAGAATGCCGGAGATTTAACCATGATCCCCGATAATCTGCCTGAGTCGGTTTATACCGCTTACGAGGTGAGCAATGAAGCAGGGATGAGTCGTGAAGAGTTGGAGATTCAATACAATAAACAGCAATATATTGCCATTCAACTTGGGTCGATTGAAATGGTGAAACAGCAAGCTGAGGTGGCGGCAAAAAAAGCCAGAGAGCAAGGTTTGGAGCAAGGTTTGGAGCAAGGTTTGGAGCAAGGTGTCAAAAATGTTGCTATCAACATGATCCGCGCTCAATCAATGTCAGATGAATCTATAGCTCAAATGACCAGTTTAACAGTAGAGCAAATTGCTGAGCTTAAGGCTTCGTTAGAATAGACAGATTAATTGCCAGAAACATACAGTAGAGGCTAACAACCTCTACATCTACATCTTCACCAACTCCTGCCCTTGCGCAGTGCAAACAAGATAACTCCCCTGAGTATACCAATCGCCAAGTACAATTCTTTGCTGGAGCGGGTCTGTATCTTCAATGATATGAATCGCCGGGCGATGGGTGTGGCCGTGTATTAACAAGTCGACTCCGTTCAGTGCCATTTGGTTTATCACTTCATAGGGCGTCACGTCCATTATTTCGCTGTCTTTGCCCTGTTGCGCCATTTTACTTTTGCGCCGGGCATTGGTTGCAATACGTCTGCGTACGAACAGCGGCAGTGCCAAAATCATGGTTTGCCACCATTTGCTGCGGGATTTGCGGCGGAATTTCATGTAGTCCAAATCTAGTGTGCAAAGGCTATCGCCGTGCATTATCAGCGCAGGGCTGCCGTATAAAGCGATCACTTGTTGCTCGGGCAGCAGAGTCATGCCGCATTGTTTGGCAAATTTTTGGCCGATCAAAAAGTCGCGGTTGCCGTGAATAAAATACACTGGCAGTTTGCTTGAGACGCTTTTTAGGGCTTTGATTACTTGATCGTGAAATGGCGTTTTGTCGTCGTCGCCAATCCAGTATTCAAAAAAATCGCCGAGAATGTATAGGGCATCGGTGTCTTGATTGATTCGTTGGCGAAGAAAAGTGAAAAATGCCTCGGTCATGTCTGGCCGTTCGGCTGACAGGTGTAGGTCTGAGATGAATAAGGTATGTGGCATATGCAGGGCAGCTATTGGTGATAACAGGATTAAACGGGGTTTTGTGGCGCCCCGTTCAGTTCACCGATTTACTCGGCTGTAATGCTTTGGATGGTAACAGGATCTAGTGGTACATCGCCGTGATGACCGTGGTTGCCGGTTTCAACGCCTTTGATTTTTGCTACTACGTCCATGCCTTCAACGACTTCGGCAAATACGCAATAACCCCAACCTTGCTGGGATTCGCTGGTAAAGTTAAGGAAGTCGTTGTTTTTGAGGTTGATGAAGAATTGGGCCGTGGCTGAATGAGGGTCGGGTGTGCGGGCCATGGCCAAAGTGCCGTTATTGTTCAGTACGCCGTTGTTGGCTTCGTTTTCAACGGGGTCATTAACCTCTTTTTGTGCCATGTCAGCGTCAAATCCACCACCTTGAATCATAAAACCGTCGATGACACGGTGAAAAATGGTGCCGTTGTAAAATTCGGCATTAACGTAATCCATAAAGTTCTTACAGGTCGCCGGTGCTTTGTCTTCAAATAGGTTGATTTTGATGTTACCAAGGTTAGTGGTTATTGTGATCATGGGTTGTTCCAACTGTTTTGATTGTTTATAAATGTGTGCTGGCGGATTTTACAGAAATTTGATCCATTTAAAAAGCTTATATGGCGACACTTTTACTCGGATGATATGATTATCGCTCTTACGCACTCATTAATAAGTAAAGTTACTCAAGGAAAACACCACGATATGCTCAACATATACAACACACTGACCCGCAAGAAAGAACAATTTAAGCCCATGGTTGAAGGAAAGGTCGGCATGTATGTGTGTGGTACCACCATTTATGATTTCTGTCATGTGGGTCATGGTCGTACTTATGTGGGTTTTGACGTGATTGTTCGTTACCTGCGCAGCAGTGGTTATGACGTGACTTATGTCCGTAATATTACCGACATCGACGATAAAATTATTAACCGAGCCAACGAAAATGGCGAAAGCTGTGATTCGTTGGTCGACAGATTCACCCAAGCGATGTATCAGGATTTTGACGCGCTCAATATGTTGCGCCCTGACATTGAACCTAAGGTCACCACACATATCCCTGAGATTGTCGAGATCATCGACGCTCTGGTAAAACAACAATATGCCTATGTTGCCCCCAGTGGTGATGTGTTGTTTGAAGTGGCCAAGTATGAAGATTACGGCAAGTTGAGTCTGCAAAACCTCGATATGCTACAAGCGGGTGCTCGAGTTGATGTGGATGACGAGAAGAAAGATCCGCTGGATTTTGTGCTGTGGAAAATGGCCAAACCCGGTGAACCTATGTGGGATTCACCTTGGGGCAAGGGCCGTCCGGGCTGGCACATCGAATGTTCGGCGATGAGTGAAAAGCATTTGGGCAAGCACTTTGATATTCACGGCGGCGGTTCTGACTTGCAGTTTCCGCATCATGAAAACGAAATTGCGCAGTCGCAATGTGCTAACCAATGCACTTATGTCAATACTTGGATACACACCGGCATGGTACAGGTCGATAAAGAGAAGATGTCCAAATCGTTGGGCAATTTCTTTACCATTCGCGATGTACTCAAAGATTTTGACGCCGAATCGGTGCGTTACTTTTTGATCTCGGGTCACTATCGTAGCCAGTTGAATTACTCGGAGCACAACTTAGAGCAGGCAAGGGCTGCGATGGAAAGAATCTATATTGCGTTGCGCAATGTTGAGGTATGTACTGACCCTATTGGTGAAAGTGAATACGTTGAGCGCTTCAAAACCGCGATGAACGATGATTTCAACACCCCTGAAGTGTTGCCGATTTTGTTTGAGCTGGCCAAAGAAATCAACCGTGTTAAAGACGAAGACGCTGCTAAAGCAGGTGAGTTGGCCGCGATTTTAATACACATCGGTGCAATATTGGGTGTGGCGCAAATGGATCCTGAGATTTTCTTAAAAGGAAACTCGCAAGGTGAAGAGGTTGAGTTGATAGAATCGTTGATTGCCCAGCGTATTCAAGCCAGAACCGATAAAGATTGGGCCAAAGCAGATGAATGTCGCGACAAGCTCAATGCCCTGAATGTTGTGCTAGAAGACAGTGGCGCAGTGACAACGTGGCGTAAGGGTTAATAACCCTTTGGTAGGTCGTAGGAGCGAGCTCCAGCTCGCGATTTTGGCCTACGGCCAAAAGTAATGTCGGCTGCGGCTATATTTTGAAATGGCTGCGGCCAAATATATTCTGGTGGTAAACGCTTTGGAATGGCTGTGGCCTCATTTAACATGGCTGGCGCAACCTCGTATATTTTTGGCTAGGGCCAAAATCGCGAGCTGGATTGTTACATGGATGTAACTTATTAGAGCAACGCAGGAGCAGTTGCCGAGCTCGCTCCTACGTTTACTCCAACGTCTTAACAAACCCACCCATCGCTAATCGGTTCATTCGAGCTTCCAGCGTATTCTCAATCAAACAAGCGACAGTCATCGGCCCAACACCACCGGGTACCGGGGTAATATGACCGGCCCTTTCTTTGGCCACATCAAACTCCACATCTCCGGTCAGGCTGCCATCGGCCAATCGGTTAATGCCAACATCGATGACAATAGCGCCTTCTCTAATCCACTCACCCGGGATAAAGTTGGGTTTACCGACTGCTACCACCAAAATCTCAGCGCGGCGCACATGGCTTTCCAAATTTTCTGTAAACTTGTGACAAACCGTGATAGTACAGCCTTTTAGCAGCAGCTCAGCGGCCATGGGGCGACCAACGATGTTGGATGCGCCAACCACTACGGCTTCGCGTCCACGTACGTTGATGTTGCAGGTTTCGAGCATTTTGATGATGCCCTTGGGTGTGCAGGGGCGCAGAACCGGCATACGTTGCACCAATCGGCCGATATTGTACGGGTGAAAGCCGTCGACATCTTTTAGCGGGTTTATTCTTTCAAGGATATCTTCGGTTTTGAGACCGCTTGGCAGTGGCAACTGAACCAAAATGCCATCGACTTCTTCATCGTCATTTAATTGGTCAATTAATTCGAGCAGGCTGCCCTGTGAAGTCGTATCAGGCAGGTTAAATGACTGCTCGACAAAACCCACTTCAACACAGGCTTTACGTTTGTTGTTGACGTAAACTTTTGAGGCTGCGTCGAGTCCGACCAAAATAACGGCCAGACCCGGCGGGCGTTTGCCGTCTCTAACCAGTTTTTCCACTGATTGAGCCACACTTTGCCTGACTGATTTGGCAATGGCTTTGCCGTCGATTATTTGTGCTGACGATTTCGATGACGATTTCGATGACATAGTATAGACATTCCGCTAGTTGAAGAAGTTAGGTATAAAAGGTGAAAAAAAATCCGCGTTATTCTCTCATAAAGAAGGCATAAAGTGCGAGCAAAGAGCGGGTCATGACTGACATTATTCACACAATATGGTCGAAATCACTCAAAACATCGCCACAATGAATTAAAATTGTTCAATTGACAAAATTCTTTAAAAAAGTGTTTGACGGCCCAAAGGCAACCCTGTAATATCCGCATCCGTTGTCACCGAGGTGACGATATGTCGGTAATTGGCGCAGCTTGGTAGCGCACTTGGTTTGGGTCCAAGGGGTCGCAGGTTCGAATCCTGCATTACCGACCACTTCCTTTATTCATTCTTTAAATCCTTTAAATTCTTTAGAAATATCTAACCTTCTGTTTTTTCAAACATAATTTATTTATGGCGTTTTTATTGCCGTTGTTTTTCCCGCTTTTATTTACCTCCTTTACTAAAGTTCAATTTTCTTTGTTATCACTATCGACTCATTGTAAATAGCTCGCTATAATGCTGCGTTCTAAATTTTACAAACTGGACCAACTGTCGCCAGTCAAATGATAGACAGGTGGTCGGCCCGCAGCTTGGGCAAGATAACTATATATAAGAATGATCTGTTAATAGCGGATTCATTGATTCCCTAGGAAGTCACTAGAAGCCTGTCCTACAGGCTCTTAAGCATCCGACTATACAAGAACTATTGAGGTAATAATCATGCAAGTATCTGTAGAGACGACTCAAGGTCTGGAACGACGTCTTACAATTACAGTTCCTGCCGAAAAAGTAGATACTGAAATTAAGAATCGTCTGCGCCACATCGCAAAGACTCAACGTATTGACGGCTTCCGCCCTGGAAAGGTTCCTGTATCTGTGATCCGCAAGCGTTACGGCATTGCTGTTCGCAATGAAGTGGCTGCCGATATGATGCAACGTAATTACGTTGACGCTTTGGTTGGTGAAAAAATTAACCCAGCTGGCGCACCACAAATCGAACAGAAAACCAATCTAGAAGGTCAAGACCTGGAATTTGTTGCTACTTTTGAAGTTTATCCAGAAGTCGCATTAAAAGATTTGTCTACTTTGCCCATCGACAAGCCTGTCGTTGATGTAAAAGATGGCGATTTGGACAACATGCTCGAAACATTGCGCAAGCAACACGCAACGTGGAAATCAGTTAAGCGCAAGTCTAAGAAATTAGACAAAGTGACCATGGATTTTGTGGGTACTGTTGATGGTGAAGAGTTTGACGGCGGCAAAGCTGAAGACTTTGAATTGGAATTGGGTCAAGACCGAATGATCCCTGGTTTTGAAAAAGGCATTATCGGTGCCAAAGCCGGTGAAGAGGTTACTGTTGAAGTGACTTTCCCTGAAGATTACCACGCAGAAAACCTTAAAGGTAAACCTGCGGTATTCGCCGTTAAATTGAACAGCGTTGAACAGCAAGTATTGCCAGAGATTGATGACGAGTTTGCGACTTTGTTCGGTGTCGAAGAAGGCGGTGTTGATGCCCTTAAAACCGAAGTTCGTAAGAACATGACGCGTGAACTTGGTCAAGCCGTTAAAGGCAAGATTAAAGAGCAAGTGATCAAAGGTATTTTGGCAATGCACGAACTGGATTTGCCACGTTCATTGATAGACCAAGAAATCGAAGGTTTGCGTAAACAAGCCATGCAGCGCTTTGGTGGTCAGGCAAGTCCTGAAAACATGCCAGAGTTGCCAAAAGATTTGTTTGAAGAGCAGGCTAAAGACCGTGTTAAAATCGGTTTGTTGCTGGGCGAAGTCATTAAGTCTAACGAGTTGCAGGTTGAAGATGACCGCGTAACGGCTTTGATTGAAAACATGGCTTCTGCATACGAGAACCCTGAAGAAGTGGTTCAGTATTACCAGTCTAACAATGAGTTGTTACAACAAATGCGCAACGTCGCTTTGGAAGAGCAAGCCATTGACTTAGTGGTTGAGAATGCAGCAGTTTCTGATGCACCGGCTTCATTTGATGACATCATGAACCCTAAAGACAAATAAGCATTGATATTTGTAGCTGATTATCGTCCAGAAAGAATCATCCCTGATTCTTTCTGGAGTGAAGCTACGTATAAGCAAGTGATACTTCGCTTACTTTTCAACAACAGCAGCGGCTGCCGGTTGAAAAGGCAGGTCATCCATGACCTGCGCTGCTCTTTATTGTCTTGAGCCATTTTTCCATTTAAAGGATTTAAATCCATGATCAGCAGTAATTCCCCAAGCGAGACATTTG
>JABSOG010000629.1 GCA_013216025.1 Algicola sp.
CATCCATGAACCCGCGACATTCGGCCATCCATGGCCATCAAAACAGTGCAGGGACAGACAAGCTGTCCACAGAACTGATTTTGCACTGACCCCAGCTGGTGATGGCTGGTAGAGATGGTAGTGGCTTCGTTAAAAGATGGAACGAATACCACCAGCCGGGGTCAGTCCACTTGAATATTGGCGTACAAAATCTCTTTTTTGTCCGCCAAAATTCAAGTGGTTTGACCCCTGTTGCCTAGCCTCCGTTCCACCTGCCTATAACGAAGACTCCACTTTAATAGTTCACAAATTAACCACTAAACACCCAGCCATCTAATTCCCTACATAAAATAGTGCTTTTATTCACACTAATGCCCCCGAATTCCTTGTGTTACCTAGGGCTTTTCTTTATGATCACGCAGTTAATTTTATTACAAATTCGGGTGACAAAAAATGTTATACCGAACGACCAGAAAACTTAGTTTTTATGTGGAGATATGTGGATGAGCAACGCGCCTGTAAATAAGAGTCGCCGCCGCTTCCTGACGGTGGCAACTTCAGTTGTTGGCGGTGTGGGAGTTGTTGGTGCCGCCGTTCCTTTTATCGCGTCATGGAATCCAAGTGCCAAAGCCAAATCTGCCGGTGCGCCGGTTGAAGTGGACATCAGCAAATTGGAACCAGGGCAATTGATTCGAGTGAAATGGCGAGGGAAACCTGTATGGGTTATTTCTCGAACCCCCAAAATGTTGAGCGTGCTCGACGGATTGGCTGACCAACTGAGAGACCCCAGTTCAGAAGAACCGCAACAACCTGCTTTTGCACAGAATATTCATCGTTCAATGAAACAAGAGATATTCATTGCTGTGGGTATTTGTACACACTTGGGTTGCTCACCACTGTTTATACCTGAGACATTCAGTGAACAGGTCGAAGGCATTGATTCTGGTTTCTTCTGTCCTTGTCACGGTTCAACCTTTGATATGTCCGGACGGGTTTTCCAAGGGGTGCCAGCACCTTTAAATCTGGAAATTCCTCCGTACAGGTTTATGGACGACACCAACATTATGATTGGTGAACTTGAGGGTAATGCATAATGCAAAATTTTATTAACTGGATTGATGCCCGTATTCCCATGACTCGCGTCTGGAATATGCATTTGGCACAGTATCCTGCCCCTAAAAACTTTAACTTTTGGTACTTTTTTGGCTTCATCGCCACCATAGTGCTGGTTAATCAAATAGTCACCGGTATATGGCTGACTATGAGCTACAACCCTACCGCTGAAGGCGCTTTCGCTTCTATTGAATACATCATGCGTGACGTTGAGTACGGTTATGTATTGCGATACATGCACTCCACCGGCGCATCGGCGTTCTTCTTTGTTGTTTACATGCACATGTTCCGTGGCATGCTTTACGGCTCTTACCAAAAACCGCGCGAACTGTTGTGGTTGTTCGGTATGTTCATCTTCTTGGCATTGATGGCCGAAGCGTTTATGGGTTACTTGTTACCTTGGGGACAAATGTCTTACTGGGGTGCTCAGGTCATTATCTCGCTGTTCGGCGCAATTCCAATCATTGGTGACGACATCACCTTGTGGATACGTGGTGACTACGTTATCTCTGGTGCTACCTTGAACCGCTTCTTCGCCTTGCACGTTATTGCATTGCCGTTGGTTTTGGTTATCTTGGTCTTCTTGCACATCGTTGCTTTGCACGAGGTTGGTTCAAACAACCCGGACGGCATCGACACCAAGAAGAAAAAAGGCAGCATTCCTGACGACGAAAAACCAAAATTCAAGTTTCATGAGTATTACACCGACAAAAAAGACATCGTTGATTCAATCCCGTTCTTTCCGTACGTGGTATTAAAAGACTTAGTTGCATTCACCATCTTCCTGCTGGTGTTCTGTTACATTATGTTCTTTGCCCCGGAGATGGGTGGTTACTTCATCGAAGCGCCGAATTTTGAACCGGCCGACCCGATGGTAACACCTGATCACATTGCGCCGGTTTGGTACTTCACGCCGTTCTACGCCATTTTGCGTGCGGTACCCCACAAACTGTTGGGTGTTATCGCGATGTTTGCCGCTATCGTCATGCTGGCCCTGTTGCCTTGGATAGACCGCGGCAAGGTACGTTCAATCCGCTATCGTTGTGAAGCGCACAAGTGGAACATCGTTATGTTCGCTGTTTGTTTCCTTGCGTTGATGAAACTGGGTGCTGATCCAGCTGATTACCTGAACAGAGTATTGTCACGTATCTTCGGCTTCGGTTATTTTGCGTTCTTTGGTTTCCTGTGGCTGTATAGCGGCAATGAAAAAACCAAACCAGTACCAGAGAGGATCGCATAACAATGAAAAGACTATTGATTGCAATATTGGCCCTGTTGCCAACCTTCGCTATGGCCTCAAGTGCCAATGCACCTGTGCTGGAGCACGCCAACGTCGATATTCGTGATAAAGCGGCGATGCAACGTGGTGCCAAACTGTACATGAACTATTGTATGGGTTGTCACGCTTTGCAATACCAGCGTTACGAGCGTACGTTCAACGACCTGGGCATTCCACTGGATTTAGGTATACAACATCTGGTGCCAGAGGGTGTTAAAGTGGGCGAATTGATGACCAACGCAATGAACGCTGAAGACGGCGGAAAATGGTTTGGTGTTGCGCCACCGGATTTGACGTTGATCACCCGTTTGAAAGGTTCTGGCACCAAAGGTCAGGACTGGGTGTTTACCTATCTTAAGTCGTTCTATGCTGACCCTACTCGTCCATTTGGCGTGAACAACGAAGTGTTCAAAGACGTGGGTATGCCTCACGCTTTGATTGAACTTCAAGGTTTGCCAGTTCATGCAACTGAAAAACGACTGGTTGACGGTGATATGAAAGATGTGTACGTAGGCCTAAAAGCAACGGGTGGTTCAATGAACGCCTCGGAGTATGACGGCGCGGTACGCGACCTTGTGACGTTTTTGACTTACGTGGCTGAACCTTCAAGGGTTGATTCAGAAGCCATTGGTAAAAATGTGATTATCTTCTTGTTGGTGTTGTTAGTTCTTGTTTTCCTTTTGAAGAAGGAATTCTGGAGAGACATACATTAACCGTCACATGAGCTGTCACACTTACTGTAATGTAAGAACCGTTGCATTGGCAGCGGTTAAATAGACAAAAAAAACTAGGGCGCAGTACTGCGCCCTTTGCTGTATTCGAGATTTACTCTTTTTGGAGGCCAAAATGGCTTTAGCTGCCAACAAACGCCCACTGATGACCCTGTTTTCAGGCTCAGTGGATCTTTCAAGTCATCAGGTTCGCATCGTGCTAGCTGAAAAAGGCGTGGGAGTTGATATTCACCAGGTAGATATGGACAACTTGCCAGAGGCACTGTTCGAAGTAAATCCTTATGGTACTGTACCAAGCTTGATTGACCGTGAACTCGGTTTGTACCAAGCGGATATCATCATGGAATATCTTGACGAACGATTCCCGCACCCACCTTTGATGCCGGTTTATCCGGTAGCCCGTGGCCGCAGCCGTTTGATGATGTACCGTATCAAACATGACTGGTACAAATTGGCGAATCAAATCACCGACAACCGTGGTGATGTTGAAACGGCTCGTCAAGAGCTCAAAGAAGGCCTGCTCAGCGTAGCACCGATCTTCTCTGAAGCGCCTTATTTCATGAGTGAAGAGTTCAGCCTGATTGATTGCTTCATGGCACCGTTGTTGTGGCGCTTGCCACTGTATAACATTGAACTGAATGGCGCAGGCAGCAAGGAGCTGAAATCTTACATGGTTCGTTTGTTTGAACGTGAGTCCTTCCAAGCTTCATTGACCGACCCAGAAAGAGACATTCGCGCAAGCTACTAGGAATCTGTCCGAGAGCGGCGACTCTACTGAGGAAAATGGCCAAACTCGGCTTCCCCTCAGGGCGGTCGCAGCTCCGGTGGTTCGACATTTCGATAGACTCCGGGCCACCGCGTTTGGTATGATCAAGGCGTTGCAGGCAACGCCTTGACGCGAGTTTTCCTCAATCATCACTTCTCCTCATTATTGCAGGTAATCATAATGACACCCAAAGAACCCTATCTCATCCGCGCTTTTCATCAATGGATACTGGACAACGATTGTACACCTTATCTGGTGGTGGATACTTTCCAGCCCAATGTATCGGTGCCAACACAGTTCATCCAGCCCGATGGTCAGATCACGTTGAACATCGCGCCTGAGGCGACTGGTAATTTGTCTTTGGGAGATTCGGCAATTGAATTTAGCGCCCGTTTTGGCGGTCAGCCTCATCACTTGTTTATCCCTTGCTACGCGGTATTGGCTATCTTTGCCAAAGAAACTGGCGATGGCACCGGCTTTACGATAATGCCAGCTGATGAGCGCGCAGAAGCGTTAAATGAAGACAGTGGATCACAGGGGCCAAAATTGCAGGCGGTGCAAGATATTGCCCAAGAGAAGCCTAAAGAGAAAGAGAAAAAGAAAGCTTCGCACCTTTCTGTTGTAAAATAATTCCAGCCATAAAAAAAGGGCCATTGAGAAATCAATGGCCCTTTTTTTATGGCTGGAATTATAAGATTTCAAAAACCTTAATGACCTTAGCAACTCCCGAAATATTCCGAGCCACCTCTACCGCTTTATTGGCCTCTTCTTCAGTCACCAGACCCATCAAATAAACCTCAGCATTTTCGGTCAGTACTTGAATGTTGGTGCTGTTGACGTTCTCTTCGGTCAGCAGCATCAACTTAACCTTGCTGGTGATCCACATATCAATCGTTTGGGTCGCCATATTGATGGTGTTGCCAATCTTTACCTGATTGTGCACTTTCTTGACCCCTTTCACTTGATTAAGGGCCTTAATCGCCAGATCACGCAAATATTCGTTGGGGGCCTGACCGACAACCAACAGATTGCCGTTGACGCTTTTAAACTCGATACGCGCGTGGTCACTGACACCCTCAGCTTTATTCAGAGCAGAGGATACTTTTAACTCAATGGCGCTGTCGTCTATTTGTGCACCCAACGAGCGGCGGGCTTCGACCGACGATACGGCACCTGTAGCGGCACCTGTATGGGGGTACCTGGTGCGGCACCTGAGGCGGCACCTTGCGGGGTCACATGGAGCTGTTCCTAGGGCTGCACATGTGTTGGCACCTGGAGCGACGCACGAGGCGGCACCTGGGGTGACGCATACGA
>JABSOG010000630.1 GCA_013216025.1 Algicola sp.
CAGCGACACTGAGTTATCCAACTGCGCCTTGAGGTATTCAACCCCGTCACCTACCTGCACTTGTAAACCCATATCATTGCAGGTTTGTGCCATGGTATGACTAATATCAACCCCAACCGCATTCACGCCAAGCCCTTGCAGTAACTGCAACCACTCTCCCCGGCCACTACCAATATCAATGGCTTGCTGATGTTCATCGGCACCCACCTTAAGTACAGTACCAAACAGCGATTCAATCAAAGGCCGATAAACCCCTAGTCGCTCGATGATCACCTCAGTCGGACCACGAAAAGCATCTTCAAACTTTTGATAAAGTGCATCGTCCAGTGTCACATCTTTGTCATTACGGTCGATGCGTGTCTTCAGCGCGTCTAACTCAATACCTTCGGCCTTAAGCGCCAAATGTTCGTTGACCCACTGTATTGAGGTTTTTTCAACCAGTTTGTCGTTAGCCCATTGAACACCGGCTTTCTTTAACAGTTGTTCGTTAACCCACGCGGATGAGGCTTTCTCTAACAACTGTGCGTTAACCGACTCAGATGAGGCTTTCTCTAACAACTGTGCGTTAACCGACTCAATTGAGGCTTTCTCTAACAACTGTGCGTCAACCCATTGCGATGAGGCTTTTTCGGTCAGTTTTTCGTTGGCCCATTGAATACCGGCTTTATCGGCCAGTCGTTCGCTGGTCCACTGTAAACCGGCTTTTTCGGCAAAGCGTTCGCTGGTCCATTGTAAACCGGCTTTTTGTGCCAGTTGTTCATTGACCTGTTGACTGTCGGCCTTGTTCGCCAGTTGGCTTTTAAGCCAGTGACCATCGGCTTTTTCAGCCAACTGCAATTTGACCCAGTCAAAACTGGTTTTACCATCGAGTTTATCGTCGACCCATTGCTGGTCGGCTTTTTCAGCCAATTCATCAGACACATGCTGTTCAACCCATTGACTGTCCGCTTTTTCGGCCAATTGCTCATTCAACTGCTGCTCAACCCATTGGCTGTCTGCTTTTTCAGCCAATTGCTCATTCAGTTGCTGCTCAACCCATTGGTTGTCCGCTTTTTCGGCTAGTTGCTTAGCCAGTTGAAGCTCATTCAGTTGAAGGTCAGCCAATTGCTCAGACAAGTGCGCCTCAACCCACTGCCTATCGGCTTTTTGTTCGAACTGTTCAGTGGATACTTTTGAGCGTTGCAACTCGGCAAATTGGCTTTCGCTCCAGCTGTGGTCAGCTTTGCCAGCCAATTGTTCTTTGGTCCAGCGCTTATCGGCTTTGTCCGCCAAATGTTGCTGCACTTGTTGCTTCACTTGTTGCAAAAGCTGCTGCTCGTTAATGCTGATTGACTGCAACTGGCTTAGTTCTGCCTTGGTTTGTTGTTGTGCGCCGTTTTGTTCATCAACGGCATTGGCTGCCAATTTAAGGTTGCTGTCGACCTTGGCAAAAGACTCACTGACTTGCTCAGACAAGTGCCTAAGGTCTTTTCGGTCTTGCTGTTGAGCAACAAACTGGTGAGATTCAACATTGGTCAATGCCCGCATGATGCGCGGCAAATTGGCGATACCCGATGCGATATGCAAGAAATACCCAATCACCGGTAATTTATACAACCTTGCGCTTAAAAACGGCAACCAAAGCCCTTTAATCTTAACCTTGGCCAACTTGCCCTCGGCTGACAAAAACATCCCGGCAATGATTTCAATTCGTGTTAACCGGCCACTGCGCAGCTCTTTAAGATAGTGAAACATGCCACCTTCATCCGGTGCCCGCTTCAACATGGCGTGATAAACATGGGTGACAAAAGGCTCATCGTAAAAGCGCAGCAGTTCATTGACATGATAAGTGTGTTGACCAGTATCGAGACTGTCCATATCGTTCGACACCCGATACTCGTAACTGTTACCCCGAGTCACCAGCGCGTTGGCCAATATAGCGGGTGCGACCGGCGTTTGTTGTTTTGGTTCAGATGTTGCATTTTGCTTGGGCCCAAATGGAGAAGACAATGGGCTGGACAATGGATTAGACATGGTCTCATCATCCTTTGCCACTTGTTGCCTTACCGAGCCGATGATCTCATCGAGTGTCATCGAGCTTTGGCTATGGTCAGTGCTATTTGCCTTGAGGTGATCTTTTATCACATCAATAACACCTTGGGTATAAGTCAAATTGTCTTCATCAGCTGACATTTTTATTGTTCCAATCGTTCTTTATTTGTTGGTACTGGATAGTGTTGTCTAACCACGTCAAACGCGGCTTCTATTGTACTAATATCTGAATTAGGGCAAGCAATATAGTCCCAAAACAGCTGAGTTTTCGACGCTTCGACAAACCGTTCTCGTCCCAGCGGTTCGCCGAGCACCGAATAAAGCTGGTAATCGAGCGCACTGAAAAAATCATAAACGGCAAAAGGGTCAACATCATAAGCGCTATAACTAGATTCGCCAAATTCAAAGGCCACCACTGGGCGGTGTTTTTTCAAAATTCGCCGGGCCCCCTTAAGGACATCAAATTCAGCCCCTTCCACATCAATTTTGATAAAGCGGATGTGCTCGCCTATTTGTGTCACCAGCGTATCAAGCACCACCACGTCGACCTCAACCTCACTGGTGGTGGTCGGTCCGTTATATTCACGCTTTTTAAGCCCAGACTCTTCGAGACGATCATCGGCGATAATAAAAGTGGTGTGGCGGGCCACAGCACCGATGGCATAGGGATAAATGGTCACAATCTCGGATAGGTTGGCCGCAATCAATTGATTAATCAACCATTGCCGTGGGGTTGGGCTGGGTTCAAAAGCCACAACTTTGCCTTGCGCACCGACCAAAGTCGCCATGGGCCGACAATGACGCCCCGAATGGGCACCTATGTCTACCACCAGATCACCGCTTTTGATGATTTGGCTGTAGAACAACTCCAGCACGTCCTCAAAATTCATTGTGCTGCTTCCCTATCAACTATTTTTAAATCCAAATTCAATAAATGACGCGCATTGAACGATTCAAACCAGGCAGCCCCTTCTTGAACCAAACCGATTTGTAGCGTCAGTGGACCAGCCTGCTCAGGCAGGTCAATGGTCATGGTAATGCGCTGACTCAGTTTGGGGCCAACTTTGGGCAGGTCGGTGCGCACGCCTTCAAAAACGATGGCCTTACCTTGAGCATCACACCAGTGATAGGCCAGACAAACCGGATAGGGCTTACGACTTTTAATCGCTTCCGTGTTGTTGTTGTTCACTCTAACAGTGACTTCGATTTTACCCTTCACCTGTTGCGCAAGATTGACATCAATCAATTCGAGTCTCACCTCATTCATTTGTGCTTCACTGAGCCGTGCTTGAACATTAGAAGTTTTCACGGGGCCAAGATCAATGGGCGCATTAGAAGCAATCGCAAACAAACAGGTAGCATTGATACAATCACTTTTGCCGTAAGAGCGGTGCAGTGAATCAAACGGATTTTCGTACGTGCCAAACCACAATTTAACATGGCTAAAATGATGAGACAGTTGATCTCTTAACACCCGGGGTGATTGTTCATTAATGTGCATCAGTCGTTCAAAATAACTACGCGGCTGAGGCGAGAGATAACCGCCAGCTTTGGCCACAGCCTTACGCCGCGCCTCATAACCATATTGATATAACCACAGATTGGGAAAGGTATGCACCACCAGTTGGCCGCTGTCGGTGAGCCCTTGGCTAATATTGGCGTATAACATATCTAGCTCGTTGGGCGCCAAATGTTCAACCAAATCAGACGCTATCACCCGGTCGGCCTTACGAGTGAAGTCAAAATCGGTGATTGAACTGCAATGAAAATCAATGTTTTCTTCGTCAGCCTCTCCCATAAAGGAGCCGGCAAAACACTGTCTGGCCAGATTGATGGCACTTTGTGAATAGTCGACGGCATCGACCGTGGCGCCGAGTTTGACGCTGGCAAAAGACAATTCGCCACGACCGCAACCGGCATCGACCACATGCATCCCTTCGCTGACATTGGCAATGTTAAATACCGCGTCTAATCGAGGGTCTAACAATTGCTGGGTGCTGTTGGTATTGGAGGTATTGGAGGTTTTGTGGGTAATGCGGGCTTTGTATTGCTCGAATCCGCCGCAGTCGTTGAGGTAGTAGGCTTCGCCGTAGTGCTCTTTGATTTGTAAGCTATCTATATCGGCTTCCAAATCTAGGTCTGAGCCGTCATCCGAGAGTAAGGCAGCCTTGGTTTGATCAACCTTAATCAACAACTCTCCGGCATAACCGGGAATAACAAAATAGTATTCAATCAGTTCTTTGTGATCGTGCAAAAAAGCATTGCTGCCTGCGTAATTCTCTGACGACCAAAAATAACCGTCGACCAGAATATATTTGCCCTGTTTGAGCGCTTTTTCGAGATCGCGATAAGTGCTGTCACCGTCTTGCTGGCCGTCGATATGAATGAGATCATACTTTTCATTAGAGGACTGGCCCCCCGGGAAGGAAAGCATATCCTGCGTATTGCCAATAATCACTTCACCGTCATAATCGGCCATTTGTTTTCTGGCCCAATTCAACGCCCCTACTTCGCCGCCGTAATCGACACTGTCGATATCAATACCGACATAACGGGCATTGGGCGCGCCTTTTAAAAACGCCATGGCCGAATAACCGTAGCGCACGCCAACTTCTAAAATGCTGTCTGGTTGGATCACCTTAGCGATGGCCCATTTAAGGCGATAATAATCTACCCATTCGTCAAACAGGTGGGTCAGCGGATCGTCTGGGTGGGCGTACTTGCGAAAATCAAACGACGTTTCGCGCCATGCCTGAGTGATCAGTGAGATCATATTTCGCGTTGCACCTCGATGGTTGGTTGTAAATTGAAAAACCCGCTCCAAATATCCTTATCCGAACAAATCACTTTGAGCACTTTGTAGTCTTGCTCCAAATAAATCACATCTTGAAAACTGCCACGGCCATAACCCCCGTTAGCTAACCCCACTACCAACGCAAAATCGCCTTCGCCAAGGTGACAGTCAAAACTAAAATTGACCGTCAATTGTGTCATCGCCTCAAGTGCACCAAGGGTTTGATTGAGGCAAAAGGTATTAGATTCGTATATTTTTAAACCGTCTTTGTTGCGAATGCCAAAACCAACGTGCGGGTCGTTCAGCGCCTTTTTGAATCGGGCGGTAATTTGAACATTCAATCGC
>JABSOG010000631.1 GCA_013216025.1 Algicola sp.
TCTACGACGATGAAGATCAAAAGCTTCAACACGGAGGCACGGAGTCACGGAGAAAGAAAGAGGAAAAGATTAAAAGATTAAAAGATTAAGGAAATATTGGTTGTTCTATTTTTGCTTTTGTTTTTCCTCTTTCTTTCCTCCGCCGCTCCGTGCCTCCGTGTTGAGATCTTTTGACCTTAAAGCCGTAGGCGAAAACAAAAAATAGCGTAGCGTAAGCATAAAAGCCAGCCCCATCTGTTCTCCCTTGCCCCACATCGCCCAAAAATGCTAAGGTCAGTCATCAAAAATGCGATAAGCAAAAAGCCATAAGGTATCATTGATGACAGCCACCCAGAACGACACCCTGACCGACACAACAAGCAGCCAAAACCTAACCGCTTGGTACGCCCAGCTCGACGCCCTGATGAACGAACAACAGATTGACGCATTATTGCTCACCTCCCGCGATGGGCACCTTTCAGAATATACAGCACTTGAAAACAACCCCAGATATCACCTCAGCCAATTTACCGGATCGGTTGGAGATGCGATTTTTATCAGCGCCACTTTGGCCGCCAAGCTTGATATGAAAGCCCAGTGCTTGTTGTTTGTCGACGGTCGATATCATATTCAGGCCGACAAACAGTGTGATCCCGCCAAAGTCAGCGTACAAAAGCTGACCTTTGGCGATGTCATGTGGGACTCCATGATGGACTGGTTTGAAAGCAACAAACAACACATCAACAAACTGGGTCTAGATGGTTACCGATTCAGCAGTAGTGATGTCAGCCGACTTGGCGAATTTGCCCAAGACCATGGTTTTACGCTGCATTCGTATAACCATTGTGAGATCGACACTGCCATCGAATTACCGGGTTTTATCACCACCAAACCCATCACCCAACTGGCTGACGAACTGCTCGGTCGTGGCGTAAAAGACAACATCACTGCCCTGACAAGCAGTTATCCCGAAGGATTCAGCGCAGAGCAAACCTGTTATATCACCTCGGTAAGCGACGATGTTTCATACCTGCTCAACTCTCGTGGTTATCACACGCCTAATCTGTCGTCACATTTTGGTTACCTGTTTGTCATCAATCAAGACGTGGTTTTGTACTTACCAAGAGACGCCGCCGAATGTGAGGTCAACATTAATGATGTTGGCGACTTGAGTTTCACCGTTGTTCGCAATGACTGGAATGAACTGGGCAATTTGCTAAAAGCCAAAAGCGTCAACGGGTTATGCTACAAGGCCGAAGGCATAAACTATGTGTTGCAGCAAATGATTGACCAAACTTGGTCGGGCTTAAAATGCAACGATACTTTTGCTGGTGTCAGCCCAATTAGGGTTGTAAAAAGCCCACAAGAATTAAAAGCGATGAAGCATGCGTTTGTGCGCAGCTCAAAAGCCATTGCTGAGACCATCCGTTGGGCTAAATATGGCAATGGTGAAGACAGCACTTACACCGAAGGAGCTTTGGCCAGCAAAATTTTGAGCGAGTATCAGGCGCAAGGCGCGTTGGGGCTGAGTTTCAGCACCATTGCCGGTTGCGGCGAAAATGGCGCGCAAATCCATTATTCTGACAACACCTCAACCCGACCACTGAACGATGGTGAATTAGTGTTGCTCGACAGCGGTGCCTATTACGAAGAGGGTTTGGCCACCGATGTCACCCGAGGTTGTTTTTGCAATCATTCTCGCCAAGCCAAACCCGAAGATTGGCAAATTGACATCTACACCACCACCTTAAAAGCCAGCATCGCCGGCCTCTGCGCCATTGTGCCAACGTCTTGCACCGGGGCACAAATGGACGAAATCATCCGTAAAGTGGTCAAAGACGCGGGTTACGATTATGCCCACGGCACCGGTCATGGTGTGGGCATCGACGTGCACGAAAGTGGTATCGGCATCAGCCCCAAAGTTAAAGACACGTTTACTGAAAATGCCGTGGTCACCATCGAGCCGGGTATATATTTGGCAGACAAGGGCGGCGTGCGGGTTGAAAACGTGGTGATCGTTAGAAAGGACGAGAACAAACCCGATCATTTTTACTTCGAGATCATGTCCTTTGTTGGTTATGACTGGGAATTGATTGATCTTGAGCGTCTCACTGAAGACGAAAAAGACTACCTCAAAGACTACGAACAAAGCTGCCAAAACATGGGCACCGAGATCACCGCTTGTCCATTGATGTAATCTGGTAAGAATAGGGATTGCTTGCCATGGATGGCAAAAAACCTCACCTAAATCCTTTCAAAAACAGCGGAGCCTATCCTGTGCAAATACTTCAAACCGAACGTTTAAGCCTGCATCACGCCACCGAGCAAGATGCGGCCTTTATTTTTGACTTACTGACGGACCAAACCTTTATCGACAACATCGCCGATAAAGGGGTCAAAAATCTCGACGATGCCAAGGCGTACATTAACAACTCGTTAATCAATAGCTATAACACCCATGGTTTTGGTTTATTTTTAACCAAATTAAAAAGTGATGGCACCCCCATCGGCCTGTGTGGATTGCTCAAGCGAGATGTATTTGATTGTCCAGATGTGGGTTACGCCTTTTTGCCCCAATACACCGGACAAGGTTATGCAACCGAAGCGGCCAAAGGGTCGATGGTCTGGGGCAAGGATACGCTAGGTATCAAGCGGATCATTGCCATCACCATGCCGGGCAACAAAGGCTCTATAAAAGTGCTCGAAAAACTGGGGTTTGTTTCTAATAAAACAATTGACTTTATGGACTCCGAAAACCTGCTGTTCGAACCCGTTTGATATTAATCACACGTTATTGAACCCTTCAGACACATAATTTATCCGATCAGTGCAACGAAGTGGCAGACCTCCCTGTCTGCCCACCAACACCCCAAACCCCTTGCAACTTACCCCATAACCCATTACATTACACAATATTGATTAAAATCAAAAAAACTGTATCACTTTAAAAAGGGGGCAGAGCGCTGACCCCACTTATCTCTTATTTACAACCAGGAATAAACGATGAAAATTGAAAGTTATGTAAGTGGTGAATGGTGTTCAGGTGACGGTCGGTCATCAACGCTGGTTAATGCGATTAATGATGAAGTTATCGGTGAGGTTAAATCGCTGACATCTGGGTTTGACGCCATGCTGGCCTATGGCCGCGATGTGGCGGGGCCAGAGCTTCGTAAGTTAACCATTCATGAGCGGGCCGAACGCATTAAAGCGCTGGCCAAACATTTGCTCGACATGAAAGACGAATTTTACCGCATCTCTTATATGACTGGCGCCACCAAAGCCGACTCTTGGGTCGACATTGAAGGCGGCATTGGCACCATGTTCAGTTATTCAGGCATCGCCCGGCGCGAACTGAATAACGACACCTTTATCGTTGAAGGCCCGGTAGAACCTCTTTCTGCCAACGGCACTTTTGTGGGTCGCCATATTTTGACCTCAAAAGAAGGTGTTTCAGTTCACATCAACGCCTTTAACTTTCCTGTGTGGGGAATGCTAGAGAAAATCGCGCCAAGCCTGATTGCTGGTGTGCCCGTTGTTGTAAAACCGGCCACCGTTACCTGCTACCTTACTCAGGTTGTGGTTAAAGCCATGGTCGACTCAGAAATCTTGCCAAAAGGTTCAATTCAGTTTATCAGTGGTAGCGTTGGCGATTTGCTCGACCATGTTAACGAGCAAGATATTGTGACTTTCACAGGCTCAGCTTCTACCGGTCAAATGCTCAAAGCACACAAGAACATTATCGCCAAAAGCGTACCGTTCACCATGGAAGCCGATTCACTAAACTGCTGTATTTTGGCTCCAGATGTCACACCAGAGCATCCTGAATTCGCTTTATTTGTTAAAGAAGTGGCCAAAGAGATGACCACCAAAGCCGGTCAAAAATGTACGGCTATTCGCCGAGTTATGGTGCCGGGCAATATGTCTGAGCCAGTACTCGAAGCCCTTAAAGCCCGCTTGTTGCAAACCACCATTGGCGACCCAAGCCAAAAAGGTGTTCGTATGGGTGCACTGGTTGGCAAATCGCAACGTGATGACGTAATGGAAGTGGTTGAAGAACTCAGCAAAGGCAGCGAGTTGGTGCTGGGTGGTTTAGAAAACTTCAGCACCATCGGTATTGAAGAAGACAAAGGTGCGTTTATGGCACCGATTTTGATGCACTGTTCAGACCCAATCAACACCATCGCACCACACGAATTAGAAGCTTTTGGTCCAGTCAGCACGGTTATGCCGTACACCGATATCGACCAAGCCATTTTGCTCGCCAAAATGGGCAAGGGCAGCTTGGCAGGTTCGGTATTCACTGCCGACAGCAACCACGCTCGCGACCTCATTTTGGGTTGTGCATCACACCACGGTCGTATGCTGGTCATTGACCGCGATTGCGCCAAAGAATCCACTGGCCACGGTTCACCTCTGGCACAATTGGTTCACGGTGGTCCAGGTCGTGCCGGTGGCGGCGAAGAATTGGGCGGCGTGCGCGCCATCAAACATTACATGCAGCGTACTGCAATACAAGGTTCACCCACGTCATTAATGGCCATTACCAACGAATACGTACGTGGTGCAAAGACCAAGGTCGACCGAGTTCACCCGTTTAGAAAATACTTCGAAGAGTTGGAAATTGGTGAGTCATTAACCACTCATCGCCGCACAGTGACCGAGGCCGACATCGTTAACTTCGGTTGTTTGTCAGGCGACCACTTTTACGCCCACTTTGACGAAATCGCCGCCAAAGATTCGTTCTTCGAAAAACGAGTTGCTCACGGTTACTTCGTGATTTCAGCTGCCGCCGGTATGTTCGTCGACCCTGGTCAAGGCCCTGTCATCGCCAACTACGGCATCGACAACCTGCGTTTTATTGAGCCGGTAGGCATCAACGACACGATTCACGTTAAATTGACTGCCAAGCGCAAGATCAAAAAGACCAAGCGCCCTGATGACAGATACTTGACCGGCGTGGTGGTTTGGGATGTAGAGGTGATTAATCAGCATGATGAAGCCGTAGCGATTTATGATATTTTGACTTTGGTTGAACGACAGCACGAGGATTAATTAAATCGGCTCCGCCGCTTTAATAAATGCCGCGAAGCGGCAAAAAACAAAGGGATGGTTGAGGTGAGGAACGAATCTCAACCATTCATTTGTCAGGTCTTGGTTTGGTGCGAAGACTCGCCA
>JABSOG010000632.1 GCA_013216025.1 Algicola sp.
AGCAAGATTCAAATCATGGACCGTCATGATTACCGTGATGTTGAGGTCTTTGACCAAATGCATGATTTGGTGCTGATAATAAACATCCAAATGATTGGTCGGTTCATCCATAATCAACAGTTCTGCGCCCTGCACTAAAGCCCGGGCAATTAACGCCCGTTGTTGTTCACCACCTGAGAGAATGCCAAAGTCTCTGTCTGCCATTGATGTTAAACCGACTTTTTCTATGGCTTGCGCTATTTGATGGCGATCGGCGGAAGTATCAGTGGCAAATAGGTTTTTGTGGGGCAACAATCCCATTCTAATGACATCATAAACACTCAGTGCAAATATCGGTTGGCTTTGCTGAGCGACCACCGCCATGCTTTGGGCCAGTTGACGGCGGTTAAAATTCCCTATTGGAGTATCTTTAAAGGTCACGTCGCCGCGAAAGTCTGGGATCAATTGTTGGATACAGCGCAGCAGGCTGGTTTTACCCGCACCGTTGGGGCCAATGATGCCGATAACTTCACCCCTGTTAATGGTAAAATTAATGTCCTGCAATATGACTTTGTCTTGCTGCTGCCAGCACAAACCACTAACCTGAACCATCACTGACATGACTTTTCCGCTCCCTTATAAGAGGCTAATAAGAGGTTTATGAGAGATAAATGAAGGTAACCAACTGATTTGGCGCGTATTATAGCCATAGCTTTTAGCAGATACAACGAAATTCGTTTAGACGTCTAGATATCTTTCATTTTATTTTTCTTTTCTCGGTGAACCTCCGCGTCTCCTCGTGAGTGCTTTTGACCTTAAGGCTCGTGTGTGTACCACCAAAATCAAACCTCCAAAGGTAAAACCAAAGTAAAAACGGTGCCTTGACCCAGCTCAGATTCGACATTCAGACTCACGGATTTGAATATCATGGCCGATTTGATGAGGTATTCAGGCCCTTCGAGATTGGCACGAGCGGTGAAAGCCAGCTAGGGTAACAATGCGATTAAGACCCTGTTTATGATGTTTCTCTTCAATGTTTTGTGCTGCTCCTTTGAAGTAGGCTTGCTGGCCATTTACCTATTTACCTACTTAACACCCGAATACCTACCTAAGAAGCTATTCAACATCCGCGCCGGGGCAACATCAAGTGAAATGTCGTTCCTACGCCCAATTCCGACTCAACGGTTAATTCTCCGCCATGTTTGTGGACGATATCAAAAGAAATCGACAACCCCAATCCCGTGCCACCGGCAACGCCTTTGGTTGTATAAAACGGTTCGAATAATTTGGCTTTGGTGTCTTCACTCATGCCGCAGCCATTGTCTTTGATGCTGATCTCGACTTGTTGATCACATATTTGGCAACCAATTTCAATTTTTGGTCGAGTTTTGCCCGGCTGTTGTTTTTCTGCCAAGGCATCACAAGCATTAATGATCAAGTTCATAAAGACCTGGTTGAGTTTTGCCGGATAACAGCTCAACTGGGGGTGAGCCTTAAAATCGCTAATGATATCGACTTCATTTTTGAATTTGGCCGCCACCAGGTTAATGGTCGACATCAAGATCTCGTCAATATAGACGGTTTCTTTTTCTCCGATATCCATATAAGAAGACATTTTTAAATCTCTGACCAAAGATTTGATTCGGTTGGTGCCATCTTTTATGGTTTTGATGTGTTCATGTAACGGGGTAAAACGCATCGAGAACCCAGCCAAGACTTCTGGTTCGGCATCTTCTCCGGCCAACTGATAGATAAATTCTTCGCACTCATTGAGGTCTTTTTCCAGGGAATCGACACAGATATTGACAAAATTGGTGGGGTTTTTGATTTCATGGGCCACGCCAGCCATCAAGGTGCCCAAAGTGGCGAGTTTTTCAGACAACACCATTTTTTGTTGTGCTGCCATCAATTCATTGGTACGCGCCTCAACTTTGCTTTCTAAGTCACGGTTGATATCCAGTAATTTGAGGTGGGTGTCTACCCGAGACAACAATTCAAGCTTGGCGACGGGTTTGTTGATGTGATCGTTCGCCCCTACAGCAAAACCCTGCACCAAATCATCCATTTGGTTTTTAGCGGTTAAAAAGATCACCGGTAACTCGTTAACTGATAAAGACTCTCGAATTTTTTTGCACACCTCATAACCAGACATTCTCGGCATCATGATATCCAACAGCACCAAATCAAAGGGTCCTTGTTCTTCAATCGCTGCCAACGCCTGCACGCCGTCCGCGGCCTCAACCAATTGGTATTTTAAAGACAGGTGATTATGTAATACTTGTAGATTAATGGGCTCATCATCAACCAGCAACAATCTGAAGCGTCCGGTGGATTGATGCTCATGTTGTTCATCTTCGTGCTCATCTCCTTGTCCAACTGTTGGCATATTAAGCACCCTTTGTTCATCACTGGTCTCAACATTCATTGATAGGGGCGTCGGTCTGATTGGGCGGGTTTTTGACTGTTGATTGGCTCTACCATCGCTTAACGTCAGGGTAAACGAAAAGGTGGTGCCCTCGCCTATAACCGATTTGACATTGATGGTGCCACCGTGCAATTCGACCAATTGCTTGGAGATGGTTAAGCCCAATCCGGTG
The DNA here is from genome assembly GCA_013216025.1 of Algicola sp. Lineage (GTDB taxonomy): Bacteria > Pseudomonadota > Gammaproteobacteria > Enterobacterales > Alteromonadaceae > JABSOG01. The sequence continues at coordinate 2,577 of JABSOG010000632.1, forward strand.
CCGCCATAAATCCGGTCACTTTGCCGCTGAACTTGACCAAAAGAGTCAAAAATGGCGGTATACTTGTTTTCATCTATGCCGATACCAGTATCGGCTATGCTGATAGATATTCCTTGTTGCTGACGCTCTACACTAACGACAACCGAACCACTGTCGGTAAATTTGATTCCGTTGCCAATCAGGTTATGCAAGATTTGCAATAATCTGTCTTCGTCGGCCCAAACTAAAGGAAAATCTTCGGGCACTTTGTTGATTAAAGTCAGTTTTTTGATACCGATCAGCGGTTGCGACAGGGTAAACACCACATCGGTTAAGGCACGCAGGTCTAATGATTGTAAATTCAATTTGATGCTGGCGTGTTTGAGTTTAGACAAATCGAGAATGTCGTTGATTAAATGTGATAAACGTCTGCCGCTGGTCACTACCATGGCGAGGTTTTTATTGGCTTTTTCTGGTAATTTCCCCGCGACGCCATCAATTAGCGATTCAGCCAAACCAATAATGCCGTTAAGTGGGGTACGCAGTTCATGAGAGGTATTGGCTAAAAATGCATCTTTGAGTTTGTCCAGTTTAGTCAGTTTGTGATTGACCGCCAGTTGAGCACGCGCGGCATTATTGGCGCTGCGAATTGAGTCTAATATATACACCAGCAACATCACCAAGACGCCATAAAACACAAAGGCCTCGGTGGTCTTCCAATAAGGTGGCGAAACTGAAATGTCAATCGAGGTACCCGGCTCATGCCAAACGCCATTGGCATTGGCTGCTTTGATTTTTAATCGATAATCACCGGCGGGTAAATTGGTATAAGTCGCCCGGCGGTTCTTGGCATCGGTGTAAATCCATTCTTGATCCAATCCTTCGAGCATGTAGGCGTAGGTGTTTCTTTCGGGGTTACGGTGATCCAGTGCCGCAAACTCAAATGCCACCAATGAGTGTTTGTAGGTCAGCGATATTTGCTCCAGCACATTGATGGCCTTGGGTAGGTTGAGACTTTTGTCATTGTCACTGTTATTGTGGCTCAGTCCAACGGCTACGGGTTGATTGAACAGAAGAAATTCGGTAAAAACAACCGCAGGCTGTTGGCCTACTGGCGTAATATCGGCGGCAAAGAAGCGGTTTAACCCGTTGATGCCGCCAAAAAATAATTCGCCTCGGTTACTGCGAAAATAAGCGCCTTCGTTAAATTCGCTACTTTGTAGGCCGTCATTGACGTTATAGTGAGTAAATGATGTCTTGACGGAATCAAACCTAGACAGACCCAAGGTGGTGCTTATCCAAAAATCACCTAGATTATCCTTTACTATGCCACGGACGCTATCATTGATCATGCCCTGCTTTTTGCGAAAATGGCTGAACTCGCCAGATTTTGTGTTAAACCGGTTTAACCCACCGCCATAAGTGCCGAGCCACAATACGCCCTTTTTGCCTGTTTTTATCACGGTGACATAGTTATGACTGAGGCTTGTTGGGTTTTCTTGATCATGGCGAAAGCGCTGAAACTTGCCGGTAGCGACATCTAAGTGATTAAGCCCTTCTTCGGTCCCGATCCAGAGACTGCCAGTGCTATCTTCGGCTATAGAGATCACTTTGTCATTGCTTATGGTGTTTGGGTCGGACGCATCATGGCGGAATTGTTCAAATTTTTGGGTAGATTCATCAAGACGATTCAGTCCACCACCAAAAGTGCCAAACCACAGCATTTTTCGGCTGTCTTGAAAAATAAACTTAACCCGGTTTTCGCCGAGGCTGTCCGGGTTTTTTCGGTCATGAGTAAAGCGGGTAAATTGTTCGGTTTTGCTGTCAAACAGGTTAACCCCGGCCCCCCAGGTAGCGACCCACATGCGTCCTTGATTGTCTTCGACAATGTCTGAAACGCTGTTGTGGCTCAGACTGGTCGGATCGGTTGGCGAGAAAGTGTACACAGTGACAGTACCGTCCGGGTTAAATCGGTTTAATCCACCTTTGGTACCGACCCACATTCGTTGTTTGCTATCTTCATAAATGGCCCAAACCTGATTATTGCTTAAACTGCGGTTATTGTCTGAGTGATGCCTGATGTGGCCGAATCGTTCGCGATTGCTATCGTACTTGTTGACCCCCCCGCCATTGGTGCCGATCCAGACCAACCCCTGACGGTCTGGATAAATTGAACGGATGCTATTTTCGCTCAAACTGTTGGGGTCAAGACCTTGATGTCTGTAATGATTAAAATGGTCATCGGCCAAATGGAGGATGTTTAATCCCCGGTCATAGGTGCCAATCCACAACTGCTGTTTGTCATTTTGGTATAGACTGCGCACATAAACGCTGGCCAGCGTTTGACTGTTGCCATCAATATGTTGGTAGCGAACAAATTGTTGTTGTGTCACATCAAACAGGTTCAAACCGCCGCCGTGCGTACCGACCCAGAGTTTGTCTTTACTGTGTTGGATGATAGTAGTGACTTTGTTGTTACTTAAACTGGTAGGGTCGTCTGGACTGTGTTGATAATGGTTAAATTGGTCTGTTTTGCGATCATAACGGTTGAGTCCACCATAAGTGCCAATCCATAACCGCTGTTCGGTATCTTCAAAT
>JABSOG010000633.1 GCA_013216025.1 Algicola sp.
TGCAAAATCAGTTCTGTGGACAGCTTGCCTGTCCCTGCACTGTTTTTGCTTTGACCCCCTTGCGGAGCCTCCGTTCCACCGGCCCCTAACGAAGCCCCTGCTTTGACCCCCTTGCGGAGCCTCCGTTCCTCCAGCCCCTTTTACGGAGCTACGTTCCACCAGCCTCCCTTGCGAAGCCGCCGTCACCCAACACACCTCAAAAATGCCGCCGACTCTGCACCACACTAAATCGCCCAGCAACAAAAGCCCCCTCGGTAAGCGAAGCATTCGCCGCTGGATTGGCCCCTGTCGCATGAAAATCACTAAACGCCGCGGCCTGATTAACAAACAATCCACCGGTCAAATTGCACGATAAGGCTACGCCGGCATCCAGCGATGCGTCTTCCATTTGCTCTAGCACCGCGTCATCAGTGCTGTAAATACCCCAAGTGATGGCACCTTGTGCTTTTGCAGATCGCCTTGCCAATTCGATGCTTTGCGTGGTGTTTTTAGTGGGGATCAAAAACACAATGGGACCAAACTGTTCTTGCATATACGTGTCTTCATCTTTTGCATCGACTTTAAGCAATAGCGGCGAGCGTAATTGTGCATCGGCAAAATGTTCATGATGATGAACCTTTGAAGGTAATATCACTTCTCCCAACTCAGTGGCGGCTTCGAGTCTGGCAAGGGTAGCTTTCGATTGGATGCACCCCAACACGTCTGAGGCACCTTGGGCGTTTGACAACAATTTGGTCATACTGCCCGCCAGCGCCTGTGCAACCTCGTCAAAAATAGCTTCAGGAATATAGATATTTTGCGGCGTGGTACACATTTGACCGCTGTACAAACTCAATGAGAACGACAGGTTATTGACCACAGGTTTAAGCTCATCATATGAATCAATGACAATAGAATTAACACCGGCTTTTTCGGTGTACACCCGCGCTTGGCGGGCATGATCTTCTAACCAATTGCCAAAAGCCGAACTACCAGTGAAATCAATCAACTTCACCTCTTCTTTGGTGGCCAGTGTTTTGGTCACAGGCGCGCTTGGTTCGTCACACACTAAGGATACTAAATGAGGCGCGAAACCATTTTCGACCAGCACTTGTTGGGCAATTTCAACGGTAATGGCCAAAGGCAAAATCGCGCCGGGATGAGGTTTTATCACCACAGGGTTACCGGTCACCAAACTGGCAAACAAACCCGGGTATGAATTCCAAGTAGGGAAAGTGGCACAGGCAACCACCAACGCAATGCCTCTGGGGGCGATACGATAGGTTTTTTCGACCGATAGTGCCGGTTGTTTGCCCAGTTGTTTGACCCACCGGGTAGTTGCCGGGGTTTCAGTCATTGCACGATAAGCATAAACCAGCGCTTCTAAACCCCGGTCTTGTGCATGAGGTCCACCCGCCTGAAAGGCCATGGCATAACCCTGCCCTGAGGTATGCATATTACTCAGGCCAATTTCAAAACTGGCTTCGTTAAGCCGGTCGAGTATCTCAAGACAAATGCCAGTGCGGGTTTCAATGCCAGCATTTCGCCACGCAGGCAATTCGGCCTGCATTTGGGGTAACAATTTGTCGATGTCGACTTTTGGGTAAGTAATGCCCAATTCAAAACCATAAGGCGAGGTTTCACTGCCTATGGTGCCGGTACTGCCGGGCTGGTTGAGGGTAAATGGCTTGTTTAAACGGGCTTCATAGGCTGACTGGCCATCGGCTTTTGCTGTTGCGCCGTAAATTTTGCCGCTGGGTATTTCTGGGTAGACTGTCCAGAAGCCGCGTTCGGTGATTGCGGTTAATCCGCCTTCTAGGGTTTTTTGGTGTTTTTTGAATAGGGTGTTTGTCATGGGTTTATCGTTTTATTTGATTTGTTGGAAGGATAGCAGAGTGAAATGGGGATGAGCAATGGTGGCTTCGAAGTGGGCCGGTGGTACGGAGGCTAGGCAAGGGGGTCAAAGCATTTGAATATGTCGAACAAAAAATATTTTTGTTCGACATATTCAAAAGCACTGACCCCAGCCGGTGATGGCTGGTAAAAGAAAAGGTGCCCGCACCGGCTCTGATTTAGCCTCACACGGAGGATGGGGCGAGGAACGAGCCGAAGTTAGCGCTTGCGCGTAACCCATCAAACCCAATTGCCAGATAACGACAAACAATGCTACGTAGCACGGCTGGAGGCACCTGCGATTTGGGCTCGATGGGTTACGGCTCGTTCCTCACCTAACCACATCCTCCAATGAGACCTATCCCCGGCTGGAGTTGACTGCCAAATTAATATAAAATCCCCACAACAAAAAACAAAGAGAAACAACCATGGCGCAGTTTATTTATCAAATGTCCCGCGTCGGCAAAATCGTGCCGCCGAAACGGACCATCCTTAAAGACATTTCCCTGTCATTTTTCCCCGGCGCCAAAATCGGCGTCCTGGGTTTAAACGGCTCAGGTAAATCCACCCTACTGAGAATTATGGCCGGTATCGACACCGATATCGAAGGGGAAGCAAGACCCCAACCGGGCATTAAAATTGGCTACCTAGCCCAAGAGCCACAGCTCGATCTCAACAAAACCGTGCGCGAAGTCGTTGAAGAAGCGGTTGCTGAAGTAAAAAATGCCAGCAAACGTTTAGACGAAGTTTATGCCCTGTACGCCGAACCCGATGCCGATTTTGACGCATTGGCCAAAGAACAAGGTGAGTTAGAAGGCATCATCGCCTCGGGCGATGGTCACAACCTCGACAATGCCCTTGAACGCGCCGCCGATGCCCTGCGTTTGCCGCCATGGGATACCAAAATTGAGATCCTTTCTGGTGGTGAAAGACGCCGTGTTGCATTGTGTCGATTGCTGTTAGAAAAACCCGACATGTTGCTGCTCGACGAACCCACTAACCACCTTGACGCCGAATCTGTCGCCTGGTTAGAGCGCTTCTTGCACGACTACAACGGCACCGTGGTCGCCATTACCCATGACCGTTATTTCCTTGATAACGTGGCTGGCTGGATTTTAGAACTTGACCGTGGACACGGTATCCCATGGGAAGGCAACTACTCTTCATGGTTAGAACAAAAAGATGCTCGTCTGGCGCTAGAAGAAAAATCTGAAAAAGCCCGCCAAAAATCGATCAGAACCGAATTAGAATGGGTTCGTGCTGGCAGCAAAGGCCGCCACGCCAAAAGCAAAGCCCGAATGGAACGCTTTGAAGAGTTAAACAGTCAGACTTTCCAACAACGCAGCGAAACCAACGAGTTATACATTCCACCGGGACCCCGCTTGGGTGATAAAGTCATCGACATAACCAACCTCAGAAAATCTTATGATGGCCGGGTGTTGATTGACGATTTGAGTTTCAGTATGCCCAAAGGCGCTATAGTGGGTATTATCGGTGCCAACGGCGCGGGTAAATCGACTTTATTCAAAATGTTGACGGGTGAAGAAAAGCCAGACTCAGGGGACATCACCATAGGCGAAACCGTGCAATTAGCCTCAGTTGCACAGTTCCGCGACCATATGGATGAAAGCAAAACCGTCTGGCAAGAAGTGTCTGACGGTTTAGACATCATGCAGATTGGCAACTTTCAACTGCCCAGCCGCGCGTATGTCAGCCGCTTTAACTTCAAGGGTACCGACCAGCAAAAGTTCATCAAGGACTTATCTGGTGGTGAACGAAACCGAGTGCATTTGGCCAAGCTGTTAAAAGCCGGTGGCAACGTGTTACTGCTCGATGAACCCACCAACGACCTGGATATTGAAACCCTGCGAGCACTAGAAAATGCCTTGCTGGACTTCCCGGGCGGCGCAATGGTTATTTCGCATGACCGTTGGTTCCTCGACCGTATCGTGACACATATTCTTGACTATCGTGATGAAGGGCAGATTAATTTCTTCGCAGGCAGTTACACCGAATATGAAGCATGGCTTAAGAAGACGCTGGGTGCAGCGGCTGCTGATCCTCATCGTATCAAGTACAAGCGGATTAGTTGATTTATTAATATCGCTGCGCGCAATCGCGCGCAGCGCAAAAGATACGACACCTAACCCCCCCGGTTAAGAACCAAAGACCTTCTGCGCATGCAAAGTAAGTCCCAAGCCAACACTGCCGAATTTATCCCCATCAACAATCTTGGCCCCGGCAAAATCGGCCACCAGCCTAGAGCGCATCAACTCAACGGCCGTGGTGCCGCCAGTCAAAAACACCGACCCTACCTGCCCCGCACTGATACCCGCCTGATTCAAACAACCCTTCATCGCCTTCACTACTTCATCAACGTTGTCCATGATGGTGTGATTAAAATCTGCTTTATCTATGGTCACCGAAAAATCGGGGTCGACAAACCCCAGGTTCATCACCGCTTGCTCGGCATCAGACAATCCGACTTTTGCGGCCTCAACCTCTAATGCCACCAAGTGAGCCTCGCGCCGTTCTACTACTTTGATAAAACGGTCAATCAGGTGTTTGTCTTCAATGTCTAATCGCATCGATTTTATTTCGAGTATCGATGCCTTTTCATATAGGGTGTTGATCAAGTGCCAGCTGGCAAAGTTGAAAAATGGCGGGTAAGGTAATTCCATGGTGGGCTTGCGGATATTTATCGCTTTGTAACCAAAATGCGGCATCACCCGCTTTAAACTCAGTTGTTTGTCTAAATCGGTGCCACCAACGTGCACCCCACTGGTGGCCAAAATGTCAGCGCTGCGATCAACTTTATTGCCTAGCTCAGGCGACAAACGGATCAGCGTAAAGTCAGACGTACCACCACCAATATCGATGATCAAAGCCAGCTCTTCACTATCGAGTGTTGACTCATAGGCAAGCGCCGCTGCAATAGGTTCGAACTGAAACTCAACCTCTTTGAAACCCGCCAGTTTAGCCGCTTTTTCGAGTGATATCTGTGCCTGTGCATCTTTGCTGTCATTATCATCGACAAAGCGAACCGGTCGGCCCATCACCACGCGCGACAGTGAACCACCGCATTGTTGCTCGGCCCGTTCTCGTAGGGCTTTGATATAAACCGCAATCATCCGTTCAAACTTAAGCGAGTTGCCGCCGACATTGGTGCTCATTAATGACGAACCCAATACGCTTTTCATCGAACGCATAAAACGGCCGTGGTTGCCGTCAACATAATGCTCTATGGCTTCGCGGCCAAACAAAGGGCCCGGTTCGTGTTC
>JABSOG010000634.1 GCA_013216025.1 Algicola sp.
CCATGATTATTTGTGCCTTTATCTTCTTTAACGGTGGCGTGGTCATAGGTGCCTTTGTTGACCACCCGATTCATCAGATAATCATGCAGCGATTTTTGTGTTTTTGACGCGTTATCTCCCGCCAGCGCGGTGTTTTGAACCGTCAACCCAACGATGCCAACCATGCCAGCGAGTAACGCTTTACTCAAATATGAACATTTCATTATGTCGTCCTTTTACTGTTTGTTTTCTTGCTGACCATAGGGATAGCTGTATTTGGTTTTTTCGACTGTGGTGTTTTTGTCACTTCGCAGTATTGGTGTACCCAGTACATCGTTGGCGGTGTAAGTGTTTTTCAAACTCATGGCCGGTAATACCACCGACCAACCACTGCATACATTGGCAGCGTTACAGGCTTTTACGCGGTAGTTGTAATTGGCAATAATGGGTTGGGTAAATGCCATGCTATTGACTAGGCCGTTGTGCGCTGTAAGCCAGCTGCCGCTGTTGGTTTGTTCTTGTAATTCGTAACGGGTGGCGCCGTTAACCGTTGTCCACTGCACGGTGTAATCGAGCATCTTGGCCGAGGCTACACGGGTTAACGACGGTGGTACCATGTTCGCATTTATGGTCAATGAGACTTGTGCTAAGCCTGAATACGCGCCTTGTGAGTCTCGCAGCCAATAGGTAAAACTGTCGGTGCCGTAATAACCTGTGTTTGGTGTATAACGCACGATGTTGCCAATAACAGTCGCACTACCATAGCTGGGTGTGTTGTACACCATTGGCGTGAGTGCTTGGCCTTCGGGGTCCCAGTCGTTGCTGAGCACATTGATGTCTGCTGAGCTGTTTTGATTTAACGTCATGCTGTCGGCGTTTGCGGTGGGCGGGCTGTTGGGGGCAATCACGGTTTGATAAACTGTAGACGAGCTGTTGCACGACACTTGTGGATTGCAAACGAGCACCCGGTATCTATAAGAGCCACCAGCCGACTTTGATGTTGTAAACGAGTAGCTGGTTTCTTGCCAAGTTTGTCGCGTGACGCTGTAAACGGCCGTCTCAAATGCGCCATTTACGCTTTCATAAAGGGTATAAACGGCACCATCAACCGCGCCGCCTGCGGGTGTCCACGAAACGGTGTAGTTAACATTGGTGGCGACGTTTAGCGGAGATACCTCAGGATTGGTGGGTGTTGCTCCGGCATATACATAAATTCGCCGCCATGGGCTCAAACCGCTGCAACCGGCGCTGTTACAGGCTTTGTATTTGTAATATTGATAGCCCCAGTTGTAGTGAGCAAAGTTGGCTGATGTGCCGCTGCCACTGTACTTTCGGGCGTAATTTGAATCGGTTGAACTCTCATACAATTCGTAATAAGTCGCGCCAGCGACACTGTCAAACGGAATTGAATAGGTGATGCTGTATTGTTTGTAGCTGTTGCCGCCATTGCCCGGATAATTGCTCGGTGCAGCAGGTACACCAACCAAAGACTGTGTCGTGCCTGCTTTGGCTTTACTGGGTGAGTAACTGTGGTTGGCCTGACTAGAAAATCGAAAACCAGCAACTTCTTGCCCATTTTCATCGATGCCACCAGGTAGGTTATTAAACCGAACCAGCTCAGCCCCTTTATCACCATCGACATTACCCACACCCACACTGTATTCATCACTGTGCCAATTTTCACCGGTTAACTTGGCATTGATGCGTTTGGCCGATTTAAACTTCTTTTTACCAGCATAAATTAGGTAATGTGGCTGGTCGGGTTGTTGTGCCCTGACAAAAATATCGTCTCGCCCATCACCGTTAAAATCCCCCACCGAAAAGTCAAAATCGGGTGTGTTTTCACGCCAACCTAACCACCAAATAGTGTAGTCAAGGGTATCCTTGGTTTGCACCCCTTGCGCACTGCCTAAAAACGTCCGAGCCATGTTCTCATCAGGGTACACCACGAACAAGTCATAAAAACCATCGCCATTGATATCAGCTAAAGCCAGTTTATTGTCAACCAACGCGTGCGGTAAACTGACGGTTTGCTTGCTCAGGCTTAACATCACCTCACTGTTATAATCTGACGTTTTTGCTTGCAACAACAAATCGTCAATGCCGTCGCCATCGATATCGCCAAAGTGAGGGATATGGTTTGTTGCTGACCAATCGTGTGTGACTTGTTCTTCTGCTATCGCCGTTGTCATCGACAACGCCAATATGACGGCTATTACCATTCGTTTCATGTACTTTCCTTTGTCTATAGAGTTCCGGTACTAGTGTTACTAGTGAATTTTCGCAGGCATGTTAATGTCTAAAAATCAATTCGTCAACAGTTCGATAATCAACCAAGCTGTTGATATATAACGCAAAGGTAAGCTTACGATGGCAGGGTTACGAAGTTACGAGGCGAAAATGTGTTTATAACTAGGTGATGTAGGATTGCAACAGGCACACCCATAGTTAAAATTTAACCACAGCGATAGATACCGTTATTTTCTTACGATGGGTTACCAAAGAGGTTACGAAGGCGTTATGCAAGGGTTAAGGGACGAATACTGACCAGCAATTGCTAGTGTGACTCGACAGTGCCGATTACAACTGTGGTAGGGGTGGAGTAACGGAGGCTAGGCAACAGGGGACAGAGTAGTTAACAAAACTGGGACTTCTAGCGATCCAAGCGATTCCCATTTTTGCAATCTGGTCTGTCCTCAGCTGAAGGTATCCCGAAAGTCAGTAACGACGCCCGTAGGTCGCGGTTCGACCCCATGGATGTGGGAAGTTAGAGCAGTGTCAGGAACTATTGCCGAGAACGGCGAAGCCGGAAGCCCGACACACCAATTTGGTCGAAAATAACAGCAATTGGTTGGTTAATTGGTCAAACGTCGGGCTTCGTCGCAAGCTCCTCAACCACGACCTACGCCAACGCAGCAAACAACCACGGTGATTGAACCTTGGCTTTATCTTCAAATGCTCGAATATCTTTGCTGTCTTGCAACGTCAATTCAATGTCATCCAAACCATTTAGCAGGCAGTGCTTGCGAAACTCATCGACTTCAAACGATATTACTTCGCCACTTGGGGTTGTGACGGTTTGGGCTGCCAAATCGACGTCAAGACGATAGCCTTCAGTTTGTTCGGTCTGTTCAAACAGACCAGCCACGACTCGCACATCAGCAATGATCGGTAAGATGCCGTTTTTAAAGCAGTTGTTATAGAAGATGTCGGCATAACTCGGGGCGATAATACAACGAATACCATAGTCTTCGAGTGCCCACGGGGCGTGTTCGCGACTTGAACCACAGCCGAAGTTTTCTTTAGCCAACAATACGCTGATGCCCTGAAAACGAGGCTGATTCAACACAAAGTCGGGGTTTAGCGGACGCCCAACACACGATTGGTCAGGCTCGCCTTCGTCGAGGTAGCGCAGGCCGTCAAACAGGTTTTTACCAAATCCGCTGCGTTTAATCGATTTTAAAAATTGCTTGGGAATGATCATGTCAGTGTCGATATTGGCCCGGGCCATTGGGCCGACTAAGCCGTTTAGTTGGGTAAAACTTCTCATTAAACCGCTCCCAATTCGTTAACGTTAATAAAATGCCCGGCAATACCAGCAGCGGCCGCCATAGCGGGGCTAACCAAATGAGTGCGTCCGCCAAAACCTTGTCGACTTTCGAAATTGCGGTTTGAGGTAGATGCGCAGTGCTCGCCCGGCAACAGTTTGTCGGCATTCATGGCTAAGCACATCGAGCAGCCGGGTTGGCGCCATTCAAAGCCAGCCTGTTCGAAAATGATGTCGAGTCCCTCTGCTTCAGCCTGGCGTTTGACTGCGCCCGAACCCGGCACAACAATGGCCTCTTTAACTGAATCGGCTTTGGTTCGACCCTTAACGACAGCGGCTGCAGCGCGCATGTCTTCAATGCGCGAGTTGGTACAAGAGCCAATGAAAATCCTGTCCAAATGAATATCCCGGATGTTTTGATCAACCTGTAACCCCATGTATTTTATCGCGCCTTCTATGGCGGCTTTTTTATCGGCATTTTGTTCCAGAGCCGGATTAGGCACTTTGCCATCAATATCAACCACCATCTCGGGCGATGTGCCCCAGCTAACCTGATGTTTTATCTGGGCAGCATTCACTTCGACTATTTGGTCAAATTTGGCATCATCATCGCTGACCAACTTGCGCCAAGCGGCCTCTGCGCGAGTCCACAAGTCACCTTTTGGTGCGTAAGACCGACCTTTTACGTAATCGATGGTAATGTCATCTACCGCGACCATGCCCGCGCGAGCGCCTACTTCTACTGCCATATTGCAGACGGTCAATCGCCCTTCCATCGACATGTTTCTAAACACATCACCGCCAAACTCGACCGCAAAGCCGGTGCCACCAGCCGTGCCCAGCAAGCCAATAATGTGCAATATCACATCTTTGGGGGTAATGCCCAGGCCCAATGGGCCGTTGACGTTGATCTGCATGTTTTTCATTTTTTTGGCGACCAAACATTGGGTCGCCATAACGTGTTCGATTTCGCTGGTGCCAATGCCGTGGGCCAATGCGCCCAGTGCGCCATTCGTTGAGGTGTGCGAGTCGCCACACACTATGGTCATGCCCGGTAAACAAGCACCGGTTTCGGCACCAATAACGTGCACTATGCCCTGATCTGGATGATTCATGCCAAACTGCAATACATTAAATTCGTTACAGTTGTCATCTAGGGCTTTGACCTGAATTTTAGAGACCGGGTCGACAATGCCATCCAGTCCCGCCAAGCGTTCTTTGGTGGTGGTGGGAATGTTGTGATCAGGCGTGGCAACGATGGAGCCCGAGCGCCACAAAGGACGCTCGGCCTGCCGTAATCCTTCAAAAGCCTGGGGAGAGGTGACTTCATGAAGAATATGTCGGTCAATGTAAATCAGCGCCGAACCATCAGTCCGCGCTTTGACCAAATGCGATTGCCATAATTTGTCGTATAAAGTGTGTCCTGCCATGATCTTTCCAGTTTGTTCATTAATCAGTTGTTATGCATCATAAATTAGCCACTTCGATAAATCTAATTCATAATTTTTATCTTTATCATTCCATATTTTTATGGGTTGAGGTGGTATGATGAACGACTATCTTAAGAACACCCCGGACACACGTTAACCCCATGGACACTCAAAACCTGCAAGCGTTTTACGCC
>JABSOG010000635.1 GCA_013216025.1 Algicola sp.
TACAGTGCCCTGGTTAACGGCCGATGCTATTTCATCAATCAGCATGACACCATTGCACAGCCTCAAAGGCATCATTACCCCCAATGGTTTGGTCTTCGAACGTTATCACGCCGGTGTGCCTACCATTAATCCAGATGAACATCGCTTGATCATTCACGGTTTGGTCGACAGACCGTTGATTTTTACCATGGATGACTTGCGGCGGTTCCCCAGTGTCAGTGAAATAAAATTTCTCGAATGTCCGGCTAATGGCGGGATGGAATGGAAAGGGCCACAAATGGAAGCCTTGCAGTTTACCCATGGCATGATCTCATGTTGTGAGTGGAGCGGCGTTAGGCTGTCGACCTTGCTTGCTGAGGTCGATATCAAACCCGAAGGCAAATGGATATTGGCAGAAGGTGCCGATGGGGCGGCCATGGCGCGCAGTATTCCCATTGAAAAGGCGCTCGACGATACCATAGTGGTTTATGCACAAAATGGCGAAGCGTTAAGGCCTGAGCAGGGATACCCGCTGCGTTTGGTTAATCCCGGATGGGAGGGCAACACCAGTATCAAATGGTTAAGACGCCTTGAAGTGGGTGACAAGCCTTGGCATATGCGCGAAGAAACGTCTAAATATACCGACCTGATGCCCGATGGCCGCGCCCGGCAGTTTTCGTTTGTCCAAGAATGTAACTCTGTGATCACCTCACCCAGCCCTGAATTGCCGTTTAAGGGCGGCAATGGCTGGTATGAAATTGAAGGATTGGCCTGGTCGGGGCGGGGCAAAATCAAAGCAGTGGATATTTCTTTTGATGGTGGCATCAACTGGCAGCAGGCGCCCCTCAAAGGTCTGGTGTTGTCTAAATGTCTAACCCGTTTCAGCACCATGATCAACTGGCATGGCGACCCAATGTTGTTGCAAAGCCGGGCCATTGACGAAACCGGTTATGTTCAGCCAACCCTTAGTCAGTTGCGGTTTGAGCGTGGTGGCAATTCGATTTATCATAAAAATGCCATTCACACCTGGAAAGTCAATGCCAACGGGAGCGTGCAAAATGTTCAATTGGTTTAAAGTTACTGGATGGTTGATGTTACTGATGTTAGCCCCAAAAGGGGCGATTGCCGACCATTATCACTTGGGCAAACCGGCAAGCGACAAGGTCATTGCCGGTTGGGATATTGATGTACGCCCCGATGGATTGGGTTTGCCTCAAGGCTCGGGGTCGGTGGTAGACGGCGAAGGTTTGTACGATGAAAAATGTGCAAGCTGTCATGGCAGCTTTGGCGAAGGTGAAGGCCGTTGGCCCAAACTGGCCGGAGGAGAAGATACCCTGCGTGATGACCGACCCGAAAAAACCGTCGGCAGCTATTGGCCTTATGTCAGTACGTTGTGGGACTATATTCATCGCGATATGCCGATTAATGCCCCTCAATCATTGGCTACCGACGAGGTTTATGCCATCACCGCGTATGTGCTGAATCTCAACGACCTTGTCGATGAAGACTTTGTGCTCAATCAAGACAATTTGGCCAAAATCGAAATGCCCAACAAAAATGGGTTTTATGTCGATAACCGCCCAGATGTATCGAACCCAAGGTGCATGAAAAACTGCAAAGACCCTAAATCCATCAAGGTGGTTGCGACCATCTCGGGCATTACGCCCACCGCCCATTTCAAGCATGACGGCAATGACGGGGTGGCTTACCAACAATCAGCGGTTGCAGTGAATGTCGCACCCGAGGTGGTCAAAACCTATCAAAATGCCTGCCAAATGTGTCATGATACCGGCTTGAATGATGCGCCTAAAACCGGTGATGTGCAGCAATGGCAAGCACGTTTGGGTAAAGGAAAGCAGGCGTTATACAACAATGCATTGACGGGCATCAATGGGATGCCAGCCAAGGGAGGCAGAACGGATTTGTCTGATGAAATGGTTAAGTCGATAGTCGATTACATGCTGGCCTTAAGCAAATGAGATAACTGCAAATGAAAATCATAAAAGTTTTACTGATGAGCGCTTGTCTGCTCGCGCAGGCAGCAATAGCCGACACCGACGTACAAAAAGCACAAAAAGTAAAGCAAGGACAAGAGCTGGCGTTTGATCGCAAAAAAGGCAACTGCCTAGCCTGCCATTATGTGCAAGGCGGCACTTTGATGGGCACTGCCGGTCCGCCATTGGTGGCAATGAAAGCACGATTTCCCAAGCGTGAGGTATTGTTTGACCAAGTCAGCGATGCCCGAATCAAAAACAACAAAACCATAATGCCTCCGTTTGGCAGCCACGAGATCCTCAGCAAACAAGAGATTGAACTGGTGGTGACTTGGCTTTACACACTTTAATAAATCTGCTTAGGCAGCTTTATTTGGTGCCACTTTGTGGCAAAAACTAAGTAATTTAATGGATCAATACTCCGCAGCTTGCTGCGGGGGAGTTTATTCTTTACACCTTAACGAAAGTAAGGCAATTGATGATGAAAAATACCAGACGTGAGTTTCTTAAAAAACTCTCTTATTTGGCCATACTGGCGGCTATTCCCCGAGCGGCGTGGGCCAGTTGGAACCACAAAGCTTTTGCTGCCGATGAGCTGCAAACTGCCATCAAAGAGAAATTTGGTGACCTGCCAGTGGTCGACTCTGATGCCGTGACGCTCAAAGCGCCGAACATCGCAGAAAATGGCAAAGTGGTGCCCATCTCGGTGAAAAGCAGTCTTGAAAACGTGTCGAGTATCACTGTCTTTGTCGCAAAAAACCCGTACCCACTGGCGACTTCGATTAAATTGGGCAAGGGCACTATCGCCGATATTTCGGTGCGTATTCGTATGGCGCAAACCTCTACAGTGGTTGCGTTGGTTGAAGCTGAAGGCAAGTTGTATAGAACCAGTCAGCAAGTGAAAGTGACTATTGGCGGTTGTGGCGGATAAGATGAAAATAAAAGTTAAAGCAAAAGAAAAAGACGGTATCGTCAAAGTTAAAATGCTGGTTAAACATCCGATGGAAACTGGGCGTAGAAAAGATGCGCAAGGGGTGTTGATCAAGGTGAATCATCTGACTGAAGTCAAGGTTGAGCATCAAGGTAATGTGTTATTTCATGGTGAGTTTGGTATGGCGGTGTCGAAAAACCCGTTCATGGCATTTGCTTATAAAGGGGCTAAAGGCGACAAGCTCAGCATCTCGTCAGTGGACAATCTCGGTTTGACCGGACAGGCAGACGTCACTGTCAAATAACCTATGGAAAAGCCGATGAAATCAACATTGCTATCACTATCACGATCAATAAAAACAACAATAACACTCTGCCTTATTGTTTGGGCAGGGCCGTTGGCCAGCGCCGAAGCACCAGCCAACAAATACCAGAAAACGGTTGAAAGCGACATCAAACGATTCAGTCAATTCTTTTACAACAAATTTTCTCATGTCAAACCGGCAGACTTTAAAGACGGTATTTATGCTATTGATGCCGCCGCCCGAGAGCAGTGGATCGAAATTGAAGACTTTCCGCCTTATGAGTTGTCGATAGACGATGGTAAAGAATTGTTCGAAGCTCCTTTTGCCAACGGTAAAAGTTACGCCGACTGTTTTGCCAACGGTGGTGTGGGTATCCGTCAAAACTACCCCCATTTTGACAGCAAACTCAACGAAGTGATTACATTGGAGCTAGCCATTAACCGTTGCCGGACTAACAATGGCGAAAAACCACTGAAATACAAAAAAGGCCCCCTTGCCGATATTTCAGCCTATATGGCCAGTACGTCACGGGGTGAGGTATTTGACGTCAAAGTACCCAATGAAGCCGCTTATGCTGCCTATATGGACGGCAAAAAGTTCTTCTATTCAAAGCGTGGTCAACTCAACTTGGCCTGTGTTGATTGCCATGTGGGGATCACCGGTCAAAAACTCAGGGCCGATATTCCCGGTCCCGGACTGGGACAGGTCACTGGTTTTCCGGTGTACCGTGCCAAGTGGGAAGAGATAGGCACCTTGCACCGACGTTATGCCGGTTGCAACAAAAACGTGCGTGCCAAACCCTTCAAAGCGCAAAGTGAAGTCTATCGCAACCTCGAATATTTTCAGACATTAATGAGTCAAGGTTTGGCTGTTAACGGTCCAAGTTCACGCAAATAGGAGTTAATAGATGAAACAACTGATGGTATTACTGGCCTTATTAATGTGCATGCCTTTAGTTATCTCTTGGGAGGTAATGGCCGGGGATAAATCGTACATAGGGATAACGTCCGGCAAGGTGATGGCCAGCGAAGTTAAGGCGCTGATTCATAAAGCTGAACGAACCCGACAAAAGGCTGCCAAAGCCGGATTTGAGTGGACTGCCACAGCGGGCCTCATTAAAGAGGCCAAAGCCGCGCTGAAAAAGGGCGATAAATCAGCGGCGGCCCTATTGGCCAAAAAAGCCTTGAGACAAGCCAAAAACTCAATGAAACAAGCCGAGTTTGCCGACTTGCACTGGCAGGAATTTGAAGTCAAATGAGTATTAGTCGCAGAGAATTTTGTCATTTAATGGCCATGGCCGCAGTGGCGGGTTTGGTCCCTGGTTGCGCTAATACCAAAACTAACAGTCCATTTGCCAGCGAAAAAATCTACGATCTACCGAACTGGGGCGATATTCGCCTGTTGCACATGACCGACTGTCACGCCCAGTTGCTGCCGGTGCACTTTCGCGAACCCAGCGTCAACCTTGGGTTTAACGAGGCATTTGGCAAAGCACCCCATTTGGTCGGCGAGGCCTTACTCAAACAATTTGGCTTAAGTGCCAACAGCGAATTGGCCCATGCCTTTACCTGCCTAGATTTTGAAAATGCCGCCAAAATATACGGCAAACTCGGCGGTTTTGCCCATCTCAAAACGCTGGTCGACAAATTACGCGGTCAATTTGGCCACAACAAAACCCTGTTACTTGACGGTGGTGATACGTGGCAAGGATCCGGCACGGCTTTTTGGACCAAAGGCATGGATATGGTCGAGGCTTGCAATCTGTTGGGGGTTGATGTTATGACCGGGCATTGGGAGTTTACCTATCAAGACACCCAAATACTGAAGAATATTAAAGCATTTAAAGGCGAGTTTTTGGCGCAAAATGTGCGGGTAAAAGAAGACGCCTTATTTGACGGCGCGCCAGCATACGACGAAGACACCGGACATGCCTTTAAACC
>JABSOG010000636.1 GCA_013216025.1 Algicola sp.
CATGTGAAAATAACATTTTTCAATTGTTTACGGATTAGATTTTACAGATATCTAATTCGAAAGAGTAAAATTAAATTTCAAGAAACGAAAATTAAAAAATACACTCTCAGATGTAAAAAATATGCTGAGACGAAATAAAACTTTTAGAGCAAAAGAAAAAACTGAACCACTTAAACTAGACCCCAAAGACTTTTTGCGCGACCCTTACATACTCGATTTTTTAAACCTGCCCGTACAGCCGGTACTCGAAACTGATGTAGAAAAAGCCTTAATCGACAACCTGCAAACGTTTTTGCTCGAATTGGGCAAAGGGTTTGCTTTTGTTGCCAGACAACAACGCATATGCACCGACGATCAAGACTTTTACACCGACTTGGTTTTTTACAACTTTAAGCTCAAATGCTTTATGCTGATCGACCTTAAAATCGGCAAGCTTAATCATCAAGATGTTGGCCAAATGGACACTTACGTGCGCATTTACGACGAGCACCATAAAGAGGCTGAAGACAACCCCACCATAGGCTTGATTTTGTGTAGCCAAAAAAGTGAAGCCATCGCCAAATACTCAGTACTCAAAGACAGCGAACAACTCTTTACCGCCAAATATATGCCTTATTTGCCCAGTGAAGATGAGCTGGTTAAATGTTTGAAGCAGGATCGCGAGTTGATTGTACAAAAGAGTGAAGAGAGACAAAAAGATGAATGATTGGAAAACAACACAACTTGGAGAAATCGCTAAATTCACTTCAGGTGGTACACCAAGTAAACAAAATGCTGCATTTTGGGGTGGCGATTACCCTTGGATATCAGGCAAAGACCTAAAACAGCACTATTTAAAGACCAGCATTGATACCTTAACAAAAACTGGATTTGAAAACGCAAAAATTGCACCAACTGGCGCAAGCTTAATATTAGTTAGAGGTATGACTTTACTAAAAGATTTCCCAGTCGGCTTTGCAACTAAACCAATGGCATTTAATCAAGATGTAAAAGCTTTGATTCCAAAAGATGAAATTGATGACCTCTTTTTCTCATACTTGCTTGTAGGCAATAAAGTGTCAATTAGAGGGTTGGTAAGTACAGCCGGGCACGGCACAGGACGGCTCGATAGTCAAAGTATAAAAGATTATGCGATTAAGCTGCCCCCTTTGGCTGAACAAAAAAAAATCGCCACTATTCTTGAAACATGGGATAAAGCTATTGTAATAACTGAGCAGTTGGTTGAACAGGGAAGACTACAAAAAAAGGCACTTGCACAACAAACACTAAAAATCAAAAAATCAATTTGTGGAATAAAAAGTGGTTGGAAGTTAACTTCGCTAAGGGAACTGCTATCCATTAGGACAATAAAGCAAGTACCAAATGAGCAGGTACCACTCTATTCACTCACGATAGCAAAAGGAATAACAGCAAAAACGGCAAGATATAATCGAGATTTTTTAGTGAAAAACAGTGATGGTAAAAAATATAAACTGGTCATGCCAAATGATATTGTATACAACCCCGCAAATCTACGATGGGGAGCCATAAACTATAGCCGACTTTCTTGCTGTGTCGTTGTATCACCTATTTATGAAGTTTTGTTCTTAAAAAACCCGAACTTGAACTGCCATCGTTTTCTATCACAATTACTGATGAGTGATACGCAAATAGCTAAATTTGCAACAATGATAGAAGGAACTGTAATGGAAAGAAAAGCAGTTAAGATCCAACCTTTTCTTGCAACAAAAGTAATGATGCCAACGACATTATGTGAACAACAAAAAATAGCCAAAATCCTAACCACAGCAGACAATGAAATAGCAGCCCTGCAACAAAAACTAGACTATTTTAAACAAGAGAAAAAAGCCCTGATGCAACAGTTGTTGACCGGACGGCGGAGGGTAAAGGTGGAGTGAAAAATGCCTAGTAAAATCCCCCTTGCTTTATTTACATCACCAGATGGAAAAACCAGTCTTCAGATTCGCCTGCAGGATGAAAACCTTTGGGTTACACAAATGCAATTGGCTCAATTATTTGATCGCTCTAAAAAAACGATTAGTGAGCACATCAGTAATATTTACGATGAAGGAGAATTGGCGCCAGAAGCAACTATCCGGAAATTCCGGACAGTTGCCCTAGAGGGCGCACGAGAAGTAGAAAGGCTGCTTGACCATTACAGTCTTGATGTTGTACTGGCAGTTGGTTATCGCGTTCGTTCCAGTCGTGGTACACAATTTAGAAAGTGGGCAAACCAAATCTTAAAGGAATATCTTGTTAAAGGTTTTGCCTTGGATGATGCACGGCTTAAGGATCCCGATAAGGATGTTCAATCAGATTATTTTGAACAGCTACTTGAACGCATTCGAGATATTCGTTCATCTGAACGTCGTTTTTATCAAAAGATCACTGACATTTACGCCACTGCAGGTGATTACAACGCGAGTACACCAGATAGCCAACAGTTTTTTGCGACAGTACAAAATAAGTTGCACTGGGCCATTCATGGGCATACAGCAGCTGAATTGATAGCTCAAAGAGCAGATAGTAAGAAGCCCAACATGGGATTAAACACCTGGTCAGGAGAAAAGGTGATTAAAAAAGATGTGACCATTGCAAAAAACTACCTTCAGGAGGAGGAACTCAAGGCGCTTAATCAAATTGTTACGATGTATTTAGACCATGCTCAATTACAGGCGCAACGACAACAAACCGTGACAATGTCACAATGGGCAACAAAACTTGATGCGTTCTTATTATTTAATGAGCAAAATATTTTGACAGATGCTGGAAAAGTCTCGCACAAGGTTGCACTGCAACTGGCAAATCAGGAATATGAGCAATTTAGTGCGCAGCGACGATTACAAAAAAATGATGAAGTCAGTGATTTCGATAAGTTAGTCGCCAAAACCAAATTCAACCAGCAAGAATAGCTCACACGTCGACCACATGGACGGTAGCGCATTGCCGAGGGCACGCTACGATGTAATCAACCCTTTGCTACAACTCATATCACCCACCGTCAAAAAATTCCCCAAAATAACCGCTCATAACACCTTTCCCTACTGGTATTTAAAAACATAGGCTGTTAACCTAACTTTTAACCGCAAGAAACAGACAATAAAAAATCCGTTATAGACTAACGCATTACGATAAAAAGGGTCAGTGATGGCAAGCAGTACCCATCAAACCAAAGAAGACTACACCACCAAAATCCCCGCGCTCAAAGTACTTTGCAACCTCGGCTGGCAATACCTTTCGCCTGCTCAGGCAATGGCGCTGCGTGGCAACAATCGGCAGGTAATTTTGCGTTCGGTGCTAATCGACATCCTCAAAACCCGCACTTTTGAATATAAAAACAAAACTTGCCGCCTTGAGACCGATGCCATTGAAGAAATTGTTCGTAAGCTGTCTACAACGGGCATTCAAGATGGGTTGTTAACAGCCAATGAACGCATTTATGACCATTTGACCCTTGGCATCACTGTCAGCCAGTTTATGGATGATGGTAAAAAGCACCAACCGACTATCCCTATTATTGATTGGTCTGAAGATGGCGCAAAAAATAACGTTTTTCAGGTTACCGAAGAGTTTGAAGTAGCCAATACCAGCGCCACCAGCACCCGGCGACCCGACATCGTTTGTTTTGTCAATGGCCTGCCCTTGGTGGTTATCGAAGCCAAAAAACCCGCATCGCAAGATATTACCCAATCTACCGTTGAGGTTGGCATTAGCCAGCACATTCGTAATCAGGGCCAGCAAGAGATCCCCCAATTATTTGCCTACAGCCAATTATTAATGTCTATTAACGGCACACAAGGCAGTTATGCCACCACCAAAACCGCCAAACATTTTTGGGCAATGTGGAAAGATGAAGCTTTTGGTCAAGATCATTTTCATACAATCAAAAACCAACGATTAAACGCAGCCGACCAGTTTGCGATGCTCTATAGCAAAGACAAATCCGTGCAACAGTACTTTGATGAGTTATGGTCAAAACCCTGCGCAGTCACGCAGCAAGACGTGCTGTTGATTGGTTTGCTGAGCAAAGACCGGTTGTTGATGCTGCTGCGCTATTACCTACTGTATGATCGCAAAAAAGGCAAAATTGTCGCCCGCTATTCACAACTGTTTGGCATAGAAGCCCTAATCAAACGCATTAACCAATACAAACCCAACGGTGGCCGCGATGGTGGCGTATTTTGGCATACTACCGGCACCGGTAAATCGTTTTCAATGGTGCTGTTATGTAAGGCCTTGTTGCTACATCCTTCACTTAAAAACTGTCGTATTTTGGTGGTAACTGACCGCACCGACCTTGAAAAACAATTGGCCAATACCTTTCATTCAAGCGGTGCACTTGGCACCGACATAGCCAGTAAAAGAAAAGGCGATGCCAGGGCGTTAGTCACTTCAGGCAAACAGTTGGCCAGTCGTATCGGTCAGGGTAGCGAGCGGATTATTTTCACCCTTATCAACAAGTTCGCTACCGCCGCCAAACTGCCCGAATGTTATAACGACTCAGCTGATATTGTGGTACTGGTCGACGAAGGCCATCGCAGCCATGGCGCTGAAAACCATGAACGGATGAAACAAGCCTTACCCAAGGCGTCGTATATTGCCTTTACCGGCACCCCTTTGCTGAAAAAAGACAAAACCCGCAACAAATTTGGCTCTATCGTTCATGCCTATACCATGAAACGTGCGGTTGAAGATGGTTGTGTGACACCGTTATTGTATGAAGAGCGCCAACCCGACCTTGATGTCAACGAAAGGGCCATTGATAACTGGTTCGACAAAATTACCGCGGGTTTAACCACTGAACAAAAAACCGATTTGAAACGCAAATACACTCGTAAAGGCACCATTTATACCGCCGAGAACCGTATTGAGTTGATTGCTTACGACATTGCCATTCACTTTACTGAAAACTTTAAGTCGCTAAAACATGGTTTGAAAGGCCAGTTGGCGTGCGAAAACAAACGTGCTGCCATTCGTTATAAAAAGGCACTCGACGATACTGGCATGGTCACCAGTCGCATAGTGATGTCGCCGCCAGATACCCGTGAAGGTCATTCTGAGGTTGACGAAACCAACCTACCTGAAATTCTGCAATGGTGGAAAGACAATGTTCAAGGCAGTGCCAAAGCTTATGAAAGAG
>JABSOG010000637.1 GCA_013216025.1 Algicola sp.
CACCTACCGCGAGATCACCAAATACAAAAACAAACGCAACCCCAACAACCACGCAGAAGTGGTCAAGGTGATTTACAACACCTCGCAGGTCAGCTTAGAGACCATCTTACAAAGCTACTTTGAAGGACACGACCCGACCCAACTCAACCGTCAAGGCAATGATGTCGGCACCCAATATCGCTCGACCATCTTGACCAACAGTGGTGACCAAACCCAAGTCGCGGGTAAAGTGCAAAATGCTTATCAGCAGTTATTAACCCAGGCCGATTACGGCAAAATTGTGACTAAAGTCGCTCCGCTTAAAACCTTTTATCCTGCCGAAGCCTATCATCAAGATTATCTGGCCAAAAACCCCAACGGTTATTGCCCAGACCACTCAACTGGCGTCACATTTAACGCCCGCCCGTTTGACGATCCGGCGATCGACAACAGCAAATTGCTCACTGGCAAACACATCGTGGTTATCGAATCAAAAAACCACTGCCCGTACTGCGAAAAGTTTAAAACCAATGTACTCAACGATTATCAAGGCGACATCCCGGTTACCACCCGTTACGCCTCACAATTACAAGGTTTGCAAATCAAAACCCCAACTTGGGCCACGCCAACTATTTTATTTTTAGACAACGGCAAAGAAGTATATGGCAAGCAGGGGTATATGACACCACAGAAGTTTTATGCGGCGCTGGGGAAGTTGAAATAACGTATCAGTCAGAAGGGTGTTGCAAGAGCCGTTTAGCCGAAAACAAGCCAAACCAATCTTTTCACCCCCTAAAGTTGTGAACTGCAACCCCCTCTATTAAGCTGAATAAAAAAGCCAACAAGGCCAATTCAGTGAAACGACTTCAAATCAACCTCAATTCAGCGCTCACATTAATGATTCTATTGATGTTGTCATTCACCACCCAAGCCGCCAGTACAGTCCCTGAAGTATTAAAACCTTGGGTGCCCTGGGTATTAAAAGGTGAAGAGGCACTAAAATGCCCCTATATCAACAAAAGTGAATTTAGCGCACAAAAAAACCACGTTTGTGCTTGGCCCAGTGCGTTGACTTTAGACACCAGCGATGACGGCGGTACGTTCAGTCAATCGTGGCAGGTACTCGAAAAAAGTTGGTTAGCACTGCCCGGCGACAGTCACAACTGGCCGCAACAAGTCACCCGTAATGGCAAACCCGCGCAAGTGATCAGTCGACATGGTAAACCGGCGCTACTTTTACCATCGGGCAATTATCAAATCAGTGGCCAATTCGACTGGACGGCATTGCCCGAAAGTTTGGATATTCCCGGTGCATATGCACAGGTGATACTGAGTATCAACGGAAAACCTGTCGACTTTCCCAAAACTGTTAATGGCGAATTGTGGTTTGGCCGCACGCAAATAAAACAAACCGAACAAGACACCACCACCGTTTATGTCAAACGCAAGTTAACCGATGGGCCCTATATAACATTAGAAACCCGGCTAACCATCGAAGTGTCGGGCAAACGACGAGAAGTGCCGATTGGCAAAGTATTGCCCCCAGGGTTTGAACCCACCAACACCATCAGCGACCTGCCCACTTTTCTGGATGCACAAGGTGTATTACACGCCAAACTCAAACCCGGTAGCTGGCAAATTGTTATTTTTTCCCACGCCCCAGCCACTACATTAAAATGGCAACGACCAGCAAAAACCTTGTTGTGGCCAGAACAAGAAGTCTGGGCCTTTGGCACCGACACATATTTTAGATCAGGCCGGTTGAGCGGCCCCAAAGTCATTGATGCCAGTTTGGCCGATATGCCTCGCGAATGGGCTAACTTGCCAACCTACGTAATGCAGCCAAGTGATGTCATGCAATACGACATTCAACATCGCGGTAAACCGCTGCAACAACAAAACCGCTTACAATTGTACCGTAATATGTGGCTGTCTTTTGATAACCAACAATACGCTTTTGACGACAATATCATGGGCACTATGGTCAAAGATTGGCGGTTCAGCATGAACACCCCCTATCAACTTGAATCTGGAGAGGACAAAAACGGCGCAGTTTTAGTCACCACCAACAGCAAAAACGAAAGGGGCGTCGAAAACCGCTTTACCAAAGTAGACATTAAGGCACAAGGTAATATCAACACAGTCTCAACCCTGCCAGTCACGGGCTGGAACAGTGATTTTGAATCGGTAGAAATTAATTTAAACCTGCCCCCGGCCAACCGCCTCTTTGCGGTTTTTGGTGCCGACAAAGTCGACCACAGCTGGCTAAGTGACTGGTCGATTTGGGCCGGGTTTATCGTTTTATTCGCCGCCTTGCTGGCAGGGCGTACCATCAGTTTAACCACCGGGCTGTTAACCAGCATCGCGCTGATATTGGTCTACCAAGAATATGACGCACCCATTAAGTTAATACTCAATTTACTGGGTGCCATCGCTATTGCCAAGTACCAGCCCTTCTCAAAGCTCAAAACGTTAGTCTCAGGTTATTTAACCTTGAGTGTTATCGCCGTTGTAGGTGCAGTGCTGTATTTTAGTGCCGGACAAATTCGCACCATGGTGCACCCTCAGCTTGAAGTAAAGCAGCAAAAAGCCGTCAAATATTATTCTTACAACGAACCTGCGTCCTCCACAGCACCGCAAAGCCTAGATATGTTACTCGATCAAGTCAAACAAGACAGAATAAGCACAGGCACAATAGACAAAGCCAGAGAAAGTAGCTTCATAACTACACGAGCTGCCAAAGCGACAAAACGAATCAAACAGCGATACGAATCTGATGCGCTCAAGCAAGCGGGTTCAGGTATTCCGGCGTGGGATTGGAACAGCTACACCCTTTTATGGACAAGCCCGGTTGCCAAAGGTCAGCAAGTACAGGTGATTGTGCTATCACAAATCCAAACCACCATATTCAAAGCTGCCGGTGTGTTAATACTCTTATTGTGGCTCTTCATCACATTAAAAAGCACCATCAGCAACTTACTGACAATACCAAAAATAAAACCTGTTTTGACTGTCGCTTTATTATGCCTGCTCAACCCCTTGATTGTTGAAGACGTGCAAGCAGAGGCTTTACCAAGTCAAACCATGCTACAAGAATTACAAGCGCGTTTGACCGAATCTCCCGAATGCACGCCAATGTGTGCCACCATCAACAAGCTGCATGTCAGTATTAAAGGCAATCAAATCGAGCTAAAAATGCAGGTTCACAGCTTGCACGATACCGCAGTAGCCTTGCCACATTCAGCCTTTTGGCGACCGCAAAAATTAACGGTCGACGGTAAACAACAAAACACTTTATACAAGCGAAAAAACGCTATTTATGTCAAGCTGGGCACTGGCATTTTTGACGTAAAAGTCAGCGGTAGCATCGCTCCAGTAGACGTTTTTCAACTGCAATTTATCGAGCAGCCTAAACACGTCACTTATCAGCCCAGCACCGCTTGGGACATTGTTGGTGTCAACAAAAACCGCCTAACGGGTAACACCCTCGAATTTGTCGCTACGGCGCAAAAACAACAAACCGACACAACCCAGTCAACCCGCTACGCCACCCCGCCATTTGTGCAGGTAACTCGCACTTTATCGTTTAATCAAACTTGGACAGTCACCACAACGGTCAAAAGGATCGCACCGGTGTCAGGATCATTGTCAGTAAAAGTGCCGCTGATCAAAGGTGAGCAAGTGACAACTCACGGGATAGACGTCAAAAACGGTTTTGCCGAAATAGCCATAGCCGCAGGTAGCGACACAGCCCATTGGCAATCGACCCTGCAAAGGCAGCCCCAAGTTAACTTAAGCGCCGACAACAGCGGCCAAATCAGCGAAAGCTGGCACATAAACAGCAGCCCGCTGTGGCATGTCAAACTGTCAGGCATGCCGATGAGCATCGACGAACAAGGTGATCAAGCACTCTTTAGCGCCACTTTTTATCCCTATGGCGACGAATCACTGAAAGTAGACTTGAGCCGACCCCGAGCAGTTAAAGGCCATATATTGGCGATAGACCAAGCGCAAACCACCCTCAAACAAGGCGCGCGAACCTCACAATTGGTTTTAAAATTCGACTATCGCAGCACCCGGGGAGGTGAACACACCATCACGCTGCCCAAAGATTATCAGATAGAAGACATTATCATCGACAAGCGAACCCTTAACCTGCAAGCCCAAGGCGAGCAGCTTACCCTGCCCATATCACCGGGCAAACACTCAGTAATAGTGCGGCTGCGGGCCAATGTAGAAGCGCAAACTGTATTGTCGTCACCCACTTTTAACCTTAATGCCCCCATGAGCAACATCACCAGCCAAATCGACCTCACGGGCGAGCGCTGGGTATTGTACACAAAAGGTCCTGTGATTGGTCCTGCGGTGGTTTATTGGGGTGAGTTGCTGGTCTTTATTCTGCTGGCACTGGCGTTGACCCGCTATCCATTCTCGCCACTGGGTATAGGCAGCTGGTTGGTTTTAGGCATTGGGTTGAGCTTCAATAACTGGTCAGTACTGTTTTTGGTTGCCGCCTGCTTTGCCAGTTTAACACTCAGTAAGTACCGCCCCAAAGACTCACCAAGGGCGTCTTACAACTTGTCACAGCTATTTTTATTCATTTTGTCGGCGGTAACACTGATGGCTTTAGTGTCGGCAATTCCGATGAGCTTGCTAAGCCAGCCCGACATGGGGATTGTTGGCAACTATTCATCAGGCAATCAGTTAATTTGGTTTACCGACAAATCGGATGGTTTGATGCCAGTGATCAGCGTATTGAGCATACCCACATTATTTTACAAAGGTTTGATGTTGCTGTGGGTTTTGTGGCTGAGCTTTTCGTTACTTAACTGGATAAAATGGGGCTGGGCGATTCTTGGTGAAAATGACTACTGGCGGGCCAAACCCAAAGCAGAGCCTGTTGAGGATGATGATGAACCGAATGAAGACGAACAGCGTTTAGCGCCTGAGCAAAAAGAACCGTAGGCGGGTGCTTTAGCCCCGCTTTGATAAACATTAAAACCTGCGGGGCTAAAGCACCCGCCTACCAAACGACTGCCTTGTATTTTGCTCGAACCAGCGTAAACTGGTTGTTTTAAAAGCATTTAATTACAAGGCAGTGTTATGGCTTCAATCTTTGCGACCCTGAACCTTTACCAGTTTGCCGAGCCACCTGTTGC
>JABSOG010000638.1 GCA_013216025.1 Algicola sp.
TATAAATTTCACCATTGACTGCCAATATAAGGGCCTCTTCGAGCGTTTTGAGCGGTTGAGCACCACTTTCCATATCAACGATGGCCAAGCGTTCGTGAACTAAAATGGCCTTGTCATTATTCCATATCCCAGACCAATCCGGGCCCCTGTGGCGCAGCAGCTTGGACAGTTTAAGAGCACTTTGACGTAACGGTTTTACGTCGGTTTTTATATCCAGAATACCAAATATTGAACACATGGGCAGATCCTTGAAATCAGTTCGAAAATGTTTTTGTTAATATGCGTTTGTTGATAGCTAATATGCAATAGATTGTGGGTATTAATCAATAACCAATAATAAATTCTGGTAATTGTTTATCGAATCATTAATATTATGGCCATATTGTTTGGAATTCAATAATTTTGGTGGTCAAAGATGAGTGATAATTATCAAATCGATAAACTCGATAAAAAGATACTCACCGCGCTGATGGACAATGCCCGGGTGGCGTATGCTGAATTGGGTAAAAGATTCGACGTGAGTGCCGGTACAATCCATGTCAGGGTAGAGAAGATGAAGCAGGCAGGTATCATTGAAGGGACGAAAGTCAAGGTGAATGCCAAAAGCCTCGGTTACGATGTGTGCTGTTTTGTTGGCATCAATCTTAAAAGTGCTGGGTATTACCATCAGGTGGTTGATATGCTCAATCAAATCGATGAAGTGGTTGAGGCGTATTACACCACAGGGCAATACAGTATCTTTGTCAAATTGATGACCCAATCGATTGAAAAATTGCAATGGGTGCTGATTGACAAAATCCAATCGATTGAACAAGTGCAATCCACTGAAACCTTGATCTCACTACAGAACCCTATTTCAAGAGACGTTAACCCATGATCAACGACCCTTCCCGTAATAAGAGCGTCAAAAAGAAGGTTTTTCAAGCTTTTGAGCATTGGACTACGCAATTCACCCAAGACACCGGTTTTTTTGACCATCCCAATGTGTTATTCGCCTTTGAACAGTGGCCAGACTTCCCCGCTGTTGAAATTTTAAACAGTTTTTTGCCCGAACAAACAACCACATCCAGCGGACACCCGATTATATTTGTCGCTCAGGATGAAAACTTTGATTTTGGCGGTAAAGCTTACGAAACCATTATTTATCAAACTGGGCAGGTGCCCACCCGTCAAAACAGCTGGCACGACACCTTTGGTGCCCTTATCTGGTGTTTATTTCCAAAAACCAAGGCATTGCTCAATAAATTGCATCAACAAGACATTATTGAATTTGGCTTAAAGGCCCGAACGAAAACTCGTAATGCCATCACTTTACTTGATGAATGCGGGGTGATAATGGCAATATCTGATCAACAATTTCAATGTCAATTACGTGATCATCAATGGCACTGGGCCTTTATCAAGCAGCGTGAGCAGTGGGATAAAACAGTAAAACCGTTTATTTTTGGCCATGCCAACTACGAAATGCTGACCAAGCCTTATATCGGCTTAACAGGCAAAGCTTTATTTGTTACTGTAGACGCGGGATTTTTTTCATTATCTTTGGCACAACAATACCAGCATTTAGACAGCCAATTGGTCGAGATGATAGGCGAACAGCAAATGCTCAAAGACAACCAACATTTGTCTCCGTTACCCTTGTTGGGTATTCCTGGATGGTACCCTGATAACGAAAAAACTTCTTTTTATGACAATAAGCAGTATTTCAGGGATAAACGCATTAATTAACCTAGGAAGAAAATGATCACAGTATCCAACTTGGCCAAACGTTTCAAAATGGCCAAATCACACAAGCTCAGCGATGCAGAAAAGTCTGACACGCGTTTGCATGACGGTTATTTTCATTCAGTCACCGATGTTTCGTTTGAATGTGAAGCAGGGCAAGTTCTGGGTTTGCTTGGTCCCAATGGCGCGGGTAAAACGACGACTTTGAGAATGCTCTCCAGTGCACTTAAACCCGACTCTGGCCTGATCGCCATCAACGGTGTCGATGTGGTAAAAAAACCTTTACTGGCGCGCAAAAAAATCGGTTTTCTATCGGGTTCAACCGGGCTTTATGGTCGTTTGACGGCAAGGGAAAATGTCGAATACTTCGGCAAACTCCATGGTATGAACCCAGCGCAGTTAAGCAGCAGAATCGATGAATTGTTTGAGCTGTTGGGTATTCATGAATTTGCCACCCGCCGCGCCGAAAACCTCTCTACTGGGATGAAGCAAAAAACCTCTATCGCCCGAGCTGTTGTACATAATCCAGAAATTGTGGTGCTAGACGAACCCACCACCGGATTAGACATTATGGCGACTCAAACAGTGATGGATTTTATCATCCGGTTAAAAGCGCAGGGTACGCCAGTGATCTTTTCAACCCATCACTTGGATGAAGTCAGTTTATTGTGTGACAAGGTGGTGATAATCGACGAGGGGCGTAGTTGTTTTGCCGGTTCGGTGGAAGAATTGCTGCAACACACCAATGCGCAAAACCTCAATCAGGCATTTATCTCGGTGATCACTCAAAAGCCTTCAGCAGCACCTTTAGTAACACCTATAGCAAACCAGAACGAGGAAGCGTAATCATGTGGCAAGTATATAGAAAAGAGCTGTTGGAGCTGGTAAGAGATAAAAAGACCCTGTTTTTTGTTATCGCACTGCCGCTGGTAGTGTTTCCCATCTTGTTTGGTGTTATGGGTTTTGTTATGGCTAATGCCCAAATATCTGAAGAGAAAAAAGTACATCGCTATGTGATAGTTGGCGCCGAGCAAGTGCCAACATTTGCTGAGCAGTTGTTTTATCACAAAAGCTTCAAAAAAGTTGACCTAGCCGCGACAGACATAGACACGGCAACAAAGGCTATTCGTAACGACCTGATTGATGTGGCGTTGATCATCCCAAGCGATCATCAACAACAAATGGCCAACAACCAGCAGAGCCAGTGGCAAATTGTGTTTAATGATGCGGTGCTCACCAACCGCATTTATGGCCGTATCAGGGATTTGGTGGTTAATCATTCCGACCAGATACTGACAGAGCGACTGTCAAACCTTGGTGTGCCGCTAGCGCAACATAATGCATTGATTAAACCGGTAACACTGGCAAAAGTGGATACCGCTGATCAGCGCGAAAATCTGGGTGAAAAACTCGGTGGTTTAATTCCTTATATACTCATCCCACTGTGCCTGGTGGGGGCGGTCTATCCGGCGATAGATTTGGGGGCAGGTGAAAAAGAGCGGGGCACGCTTGAAACCTTGTTGCTGACGCCAATCCCCAGAACTTATCTGGTACTTGGCAAGTTTTTGACCATCTTAACCACCGCTTTACTGTCGGCCTTGCTCACGGTGGGGAGTATGGGGTTTTGGGCCCTATTCATGGGGTCAATCATGGACATTAAACCCGTGCATGAGGCGGTAGGGGTTATCGGCTTGTTAGATTTGTCTTTGATCTTGTTACTGCTTATTCCGTTGGCGTGTATTTTTTCTAGTATGTTGTTGGCCATCTCGATATATGCCCGTTCATTCAAAGAAGCACAAAACTACATGGCACCCATTAACATGGTGGTGTTCATTCCCATCGTCGGCGCGCTGGTGCCGGGCATGGTATTGAACTGGGGCACGGTGTTTATTCCAATCATGAACGTGGCATTGGCCATTAAGGAGATCATCAAAGGCACGGTGGACTATTCAATGGTGGGGATTATCTTTGTGACGATGACCACCATTGCGGTGGTCATTATTGCATTTAGTATTCACTGGTTTGGCAAAGAAGAGGTTTTGTTTCGTTGATCCAAAAAAAAGAATCAGTTGCTACTGAAACTCTTATCCCTAACAAAGCCAGAAGTGCTGATGGCACGGATGCCGGTTTTATTGAACATGATATCAATCTGGCCGCTTTTGCCTTTGAAATAAAACTCTTCACCGTCAATTATCAGCACATAATCGCCTTTGACTCGCTTGGATTCCATGACCTTTTTCTTCAGTTCGATGGAGTGTTCGCCGAGTTGCCATTTAAAGGCCTGAAAATAGCCTTTGGCAAATTCTTGAACAAATACATTCTCGTTTTTATGTAGGGTCAGCCAAATCGAGTATTTGGCGGGTACATCTGCAGTGTTCATTTGCTGCTCGCCAACCTTGAAAGAATAGCCATTTTCGCCCTGCTTAAAGGTAAAGCCGTAGCTAAACTCTTTTTCCATCCCGGTGGGATATTTTAGCAAACCTTTGCCCGCATAATCAAAATCTGCCTGGGCACCGAATGAACACAGCATCATTGCCGTTAGTACTAGTTGCTTTTTATTCATGATATTACCTCTACCGTTTAAATCGGCTGGTTGTATTTAAACTTTAGCGTGTATTAAACTTTAGCCTGTATTAAAACTGGCGGCAAATGCTTTGTTGCTTTCCTTCTTGCCTGTTTACTCTTTGTCTTCGTCGGGCAAATGCGGGTAAATATAGAAGACTGTCATAATAAGGTAAACAAAAGACAAACCCGTCACGCCAAATACTTTGAAGTTGACCCAAGTATCCAAAGACCAGTTGTTGAACACATAAATGTTCAGCCCCGAACAGCACAAAAAGAATATAGACCAGGCAATATTCACTCTATCCCAAATATTTTCGGGCAGGGTAAAGTTTGACACCATCGATTTTTTGATCAGATTGGTTTTCATCACGTAACGGCTCACCAGCAGTGTTAGACCACCAATACCGTACAAAATACTGAACTTCCACTTCAAAAAAGTTTCATCGCGGAACACTATGGTTAAAGTCGCCATCACAAGAGCAAAACCAAAAATCATTAAGGTGCTTTTTTTCACCGGTTTTTTCATGGCCAATGTTATCGCCATTACCAGTGCCATGCCACCAACCAGCGCACCAGCAGCCCAATAAATGTCGACCATTTTGTAAATGATGAAAAAGGCAATGAGTGGAATGTATTCCAAAAGTGTCTGCATACTTAAACCTGACCTGACCTTAGCTGAATGGTTTAAACCCGTTTAAACCATTTGATGAATTTTATGAGTAAAAAAAGAAAGCTCATACTAGCACAGCAACAGGCTCAGACAATACCGACAAAAGCGTAATCTGTAATCAAAGGTGTCGAAGGAAAAAGGGGTTGCACATTAAAACAACAG